>SKOF01000248.1 GCA_007120155.1 Thioalkalivibrio sp.
ACCAGCCAGTCGTCCAGGGTGCCGAACAGCCATTCCTTGAACCGTTGCCATCGTCCGCGCGCGCTCCACTGCTCCCGGGTCCAGAGGGTGCTTTGGGCGAAATCCGCTTCGAATACCCCCGCCAGCTCTGCCGCGAAGTCCGCGCGCATCACGTTCTGATTGGCCTCCATGTTCCAGCGCAGGGTCCAGTGGTCCAGGTTGCTGGAGCCGACGCTGGCCCAGTCGTCGCACAGCACCATCTTGGCGTGCATGAAACGCGGCGCATACTCGTGGATGCGGACCCCGGCGCGCAGCAGGCGCCCGTAGAATCGCCGGCCGGCATGCCAGACGGCGGGGTGATCGGTGGTGGGGCCGGGCAGCAGCAGGCTGACGTCCACCCCCCGCCGGGCGGCACGCACGAGCGCGCGCCGAAGGCGCCGGGTGGGGACGAAATAGCCCGTGGCGATCCACACCCGGCGGCGGGAACGGCCGATGGCGGCGAGTACTGAACGCATCACCGTTCTTCCGCCGTGGCGCAGCCCGCCTGCCACCTGTCCGTCCGCCATGCCGTCCTCGCCGGGCGGGGGCGCGGGCGGCAGCGGTTCGGGATGGTCGGCCCAGCGCCGCCATTCCGATGCGAAGAGCTGCTGCCAGTCGGCCACGCAGGGGCCTTCCACGGCCAGCATGCACTCATGCCACGCCGCGTCTCCGCGCACCTGCGGGTCGAAATCGTCGGTGATGCCCATGCCGCCCACGTAGGCGGTCTCGCCGTCCACCAGCAGGAGCTTGCGGTGATCGCGCCAGAGGGCCAGGCGCCAGCGGCGCAGTTCGAGCGGGTTGTGAAATGCCAGCCGCGCACCGGCATCCGCCAGCTGCCGGCGGTGCGCCGATGACAGACCGCGGCCGGCGTAGCCGTCCAGCAGGATGTATACGTCCACACCGCGCGCGGCGGCACCGCTCAGCGCGTTCACGAAACGCCCCGCGCACTGCCCGTCCTCGACCAGATAAAGCTCCAGCATCAGGTACCGCCGGGCCCCGTTGATGGCCTCCAGCATAGCGGGGATGAATGCCTCGCCGTCCATGAGCAGGCGGTATCGGTGCGGACCCCGTTCCGGGAAGGGGGCGCGGAATTTCCGAAGCAGTGTCGGGCGGCGCATGCGGGGCTCTGGGCATCAGGCTTCATGATATGCTTGCACGAATCCCTCGGGCCGCAAACCATCGCGGCCGGACGCCCGGCCGCAATTCCGGACCGGTTCACGGAATCCCGTTCATGTACGCCATCATTCGACCCTTCCTGCAACTCACCCTGCTGCAGATCGGGCCGCAGGATCTGCCGGCCTCCCGGACGCTGCTGTTCATGGTGGCGGCGCTCTACGGCGTGGTCGGCACCCTGGTGGGCCTGTCCTTCTATCCGCCCGGCAATGCCGTGATGCAGACGCTGGCGGAGCTGGCCGTGCTCGGGGTGGCGGTGCATCTCGCCCTCCACATCCGTGGTCATCCGGAGCGCTTCCTGCAGACCTATACGGGCCTGGTGGGGGTCAGTGCCGTGCTGGGGATCGTGGTCCTGCCCCTGGTGCACACCGTGGCCCGGGGCGCCTCGCCTTCCGGTGAAACCCCGGCGCTGGCGGGGCTCGCCTACCTGCTGGTGCTGGGCTGGCTGCTGGCCGCCTACGGCAACGTGCTGAGGCATGCGCTGTCGCTGCATCGCCTGAGTTTCGGAGTGGTGCTGGCCATGATCTACCTGGTGCTTTCCACCGCCATCGTCGAACTGGTTCTGGGCGCGGGTCTGCTGTCATGACACACATTCACATCCTCGGCATCTGCGGCACTTTCATGGGCGGTATCGCGCTGCTGGCGCGCGCCGCCGGCTACCGGGTCACCGGTTGCGATGAGAACGTCTACCCGCCCATGAGCACGCTGCTGGCCGAGCAGGGCATCCGCGTCCACCAGGGTTATGATCCGGCGCATCTGGACCCCGGGCCCGACGAGGTGGTCATCGGCAACGTGATGAGTCGGGGCAATCCGGTGGTGGAGCATGTGCTCAACCGCGGCCTTGCCTACACGTCCGGACCCCAGTGGCTGGCCGAGCACGTGCTGCGCGGCCGCTGGGTCCTGGCGGTGGCCGGCACCCATGGCAAGACCACCACTGCCGGCATGCTCGCCTGGATCCTGGAGTACGCGGGACTGGAGCCCGGCTTCCTGATCGGCGGCGTGCCCGAGAATTTCGGTGTCTCAGCGCGCCTTGGCGGCGGCCCGTTCTTCGTGGTGGAGGCCGATGAGTACGACACCGCCTTCTTCGACAAGCGCTCCAAGTTCGTCCACTACCGGCCCCGTACCGCCGTGCTGAACAATCTCGAATACGACCACGCGGACATCTTCCCGGACCTGGCCGCCATCGAGCGGCAGTTCCACCATTTCGTGCGCACCGTCCCCGGCGAAGGGCTCATCATCCACAACGCCGACGACGACAATCTGGAGCGCATGCTGGCCCAAGGCTGCTGGACACCGCGGGAGGGTTTTTCGGTCACCGGCGCGGGCGACTGGCAGGCAGCGCTCGTGGAACCCGACGCCGGCCGTTTCCAGGTGCGCCTGGGGGGCGAGCCCCAAGGCGAGGTGGTGTGGGACCTGATCGGGCGGCACAACGCGGCCAATGCCCTGGCGGCGCTGGCGGCGGCGCGCCACGCGGGTGTGCCGGTGGACGTCGGCATTCGCGCCCTGGGCGAGTTCCGCAACGTCAAGCGCCGCATGCAACTGCTTGGCGAGCGGGGCGGCATCCGCGTCTACGACGATTTCGCCCATCACCCCACGGCCATAGCCGCCACCCTCGAGGCCCTTCGTGCCCGCGTGGGCAGCGCGCGCATCCTCGCGGTGC
>SKOF01000076.1 GCA_007120155.1 Thioalkalivibrio sp.
GCGACGCGCGGACCCGGTCGCGCAAAAACTCGATGGGCAGTTACAAGCCTAGTACACGGTTTTCATCAGGGCATTGCCCTCGATCAGGGTTCAGGCGTAAACGCCCGACCCCGGCCGGCGCACGGAGCAACGGTGAAAAGGTGCGGTCACTGCCTGTCCGTCCGGTCCCGATGCGCGCCGCCGTCTTCGGATCGGTCATCCATGCCGCCCCTGAGCCACGGCGACTCCGCGTCGGGTCTGTCATCCTGGTCGGGCTCCTCGTCCTCCCAACTGTAGCGCACATACCTCGGCAGCGGGTCGAGACGAAACAACAGGATCCCGCAGCCTATACCCGTCACGGCACCGGCGAGGTGCGACTCGAAGGAGACCCGGGGATCCTGGGGGAACACGCCCCAAACCATGCTGCCGTAGAGGAACAGCACCACCAGGGCAAGGCCGATGGACAACGCATCGCGGCGCATCATCCCGATGGTCACGGCGAAGAACATCAGTCCATGGGCCACTCCGCTGGCCCCGATGTGGAAGCTCTCCCGCGCGAACAGCCAGACCCCCAGCCCGCTCCCCAGCCAGATCAGCACCACGGCCCAGCGTGTCGCGCGCGGGTAGCCGTACAGGGCGGCGGCGCCGAGTACCAGCAGCGGCGAGGAATTGGCGATCAGGTGCGCCCAGGAGCCATGCACCAGCGGCGCCGTCAGGATTCCGACCAGCCCGTGCCATTCACGCGGGTAGACGCCCAGCCCGACCCAGTCGAAACGGCCGATCTGCTGCACGGCCGCCACCACCCACAGCAGCGCGACCCCCAGGATCGACCAGCGCACGGCCGCGCGCAGGCGCAGGCGGTCGGCGCGTGGATCGGCGGGCGGGGCGGGGCGTCGGAAACCAAGCATCGGGATCCACGGTAGAGGCACGGCGCAACGGAGGCAAGCGCGGCCACCGGGACCGCGGGCCCCCCGCACCGTCGAGGGCCTTCCGCGGCGCAGGGCTTCCGGGGTCGGTGCAGAACCACGGAGTCGCGCACCGGGCGGGGTGACCCGCGCCGGGCCAAACGGGGCACGACAGAAATGGTGCCCCGTCAGCGGCCGGCGATCTGCCCGTGTCGGACGAGCCCCTCGAGGACCACCACATGCGCGTCGGAAGCCGCATCGAAGCCCACCCGGTATTGCGTCGGGTAGTACGCGGGGCGCTGATAGCGCTCGGCAACCGGTACGGGCATCGTGACATCGGCCCTCGACTCGAGAAAGTCCCTGGTGACCATGGGCTCGATGAACACCATGCTGCCGTCATGGAAGCCGTAGATGAAGGTCCTCGTGAAGACCCCGTC
Organism: Thioalkalivibrio sp.; assembly: GCA_007120155.1. GTDB lineage: Bacteria > Pseudomonadota > Gammaproteobacteria > Ectothiorhodospirales > Ectothiorhodospiraceae > Thioalkalivibrio_A. The sequence goes on from SKOF01000076.1 coordinate 1,322, forward strand.
GTTGAACTCCGGGGCCCCGGGGTCGATGGCGTGCGCGCCCATGCGGGGCTCCGCAGTGCCTTCGGGCAGCACATAACCGGCGGGCATGAACGCGGGGTCCGGTGCCCGGCTCGCCCGCTGGAGATCATCACCCTCCAGGGTGATGCGGTCGCGCGCCTGCTGATCGATCAGGTAGAAGTGGAAATCGAAATGCGGCAGATCGTAGACGCCCGGCGGGATGTGTCCCTCCGGATTCCAGTCCACCGTGATGTGGTCGTATCCCGTGCCCGCCGCTTCCGCCGGCAGTTCCAGACGGTATTCCCAGGCGGGACCATGCCCGGTGGTGTGCGCCGGCAGTCCTTCCAGCGCATCCGCGGACAGGTTCACGCCGATGGCGGTCGGCTCGCGGTCATCATCGAGGACGACGAACGCATGCGCCTGGCCGTTGCCGATCGCTGTCACGGGACCGGTATAGATTTCCGGCTCCGTCCCGTCCGCGCTCGCCGCCGCCGGAAGCCCGCCCAGCGATACGGCCAGCACCGACGCCGCCAAACCCTTTGTAATCCATGTGTAAGCCATGTGACTCCCCCCAACCTTGAACAGCGGTTCATATTCCCATGATCAGGTATTCACCGTTACTCATAATAGTACGCACGCTGCGAATGGGCGTACCGGACGGCCGGCGGTGGGTCGACGGGGGAGCTTACTGGAACGCGGATTGCATGTGTGGGCAACGCCGGATTCGGACCATCGGGCGGGCCGGCGGCGCGATGCACACCCCGGGGTGCGCCGGGAGTTCATGCAACGAAGGCAGATGCGGGGCCGGAGAACGCAGCCGGCCCCGCATCCCTCACGCCCGGCACGGCATGCCGGTCCGTGCCGCCGTCAATCCCGCGGCCGTGTGAACACGTACTGCCTGTCTTCCTGCGAGGCATGGCAGGCGAAACACGACTGGCCGCCGTCGCCGACCAGGCGCTCGGTGCGGCTGTTGCCGGCGAAGCCTTCGAAGCCCCAGCCGCCGGTATCGGCGTAGCGCTGTGCGTCATACGCCATGACACCGACCAGCTTGCGCTCACCCTCTTCCACCGCGTGTTCGCTGCGCACCGAGTCCAGCAGGTCGAAGACCAGTACGGCACCGTCCTCGTAACGGTTCCGTTCCAGGCCCGCAAGGGCCTTGTCGTTGGCATAGATGTGATGAACGCCGGCGAAGGGATCCTCCAGCGGGTGGCCGGGCAGGATGACCATGGACTTGACGTGATGCCAGGCGCGATACCCGTCCGGGTAGGGGACGCTGCCATCCTGGGCCAGGACGGGACCGAGCGGGGCGCTGGCGATCGCCAGCATGAGGAACAGATTGCGCATGATTCAGCCTCCTTGAACAGTGACAGGGTCTTCTCGTATCGACCCGATACCTTTTAGCCCGCACCGCGGACCTTGTCAAGATGTTTTCGCGTCGATACTATTGGGCCATGGACGACCCTGCTCGCCTGATCGAACTCCTGGAACGGCTGGGCAACCTGCTGCGCACGGAGCGCCGCCTTGCGGCACAC
>SKOF01000124.1 GCA_007120155.1 Thioalkalivibrio sp.
CGCCTGCAACTGCTCGAGCAGGTCTGTGATGCCGTGCAATACGCCCACTCCCGCCTGATCATTCACCGCGACCTCAAGCCGGACAACATCCTGGTCACCGCCGACGGGACCATCAAGCTGCTGGACTTCGGCATCGCCAAACTGCTGGCTGCCGACGATTCCGATCACACCGGGCTCACCGTGGCCGGCACCAGGGCCATGACGCCCGAATATGCCGCCCCCGAACAGATTCGCGGCGAACCGGTCAGTGCGGCGACGGATGTCTATGCACTGGGCGTGGTGGCGTATCGTTTACTGACCGGTCAACACCCGTATGCAGTGACGGATCAGGGCCGCGCCAGCCTGGCCGAGGCGGTTTGCACGCTCGATCCAAAGCCTCCGTCAAAATCGGTGAGTTCAGGCAATGCCAGCAGCGCTGAGAATCAAAGCATCAAGCGGCCTGCACACTGGCAGAAACACCTGCGCGGCGACGTGGACGCCATCATTCTTACTGCCCTGGCCAGGCAACCGGACCAGCGCTATCGATCCGTCGAGGCCCTGGCCGAGGACTTGTGGCGTCACCGCAAGCGCATTCCGATCCAGGCGAGACGTCGCAATGCCTGGTACCGGGCCGGTCGCTATATCGCCCGCCACCGCATCGGCCTGGCCGCCACTGCCATGGTCCTGATCGCCCTGGCCGGTGGAATGTCGATGGCCCTGTGGCAGGCCGAGCAGGCCCGCCAGCAGGCCGAAGCCGCGGTGCAAAGCAGGGATTTCGTCGTGTCCCTGTTGCGCGAGACCAACCCAGTACGCAGTGGCGATGGTGTCGAGCTGCGTGCAGTCGACCTGCTTCGACATGCCGCCAATCATGTCCAGACCACCGATCGCATCTCGGATGATCTGCGCGCCCGATTGCACATCGTGCTTGCCGAAGCCCTGCTCGACCTGGGCGATATCGACCAGGCGCTGACGCTGGTCGAAAGCGGGGTTGAGCAAATGCGCGACCACCATGGTTCACAAAGCCTGGAGGTCGCCGACGGTCTGTACGCGTTGGCCAGAATCCTGGTCCGCCAGGACCAGATCGATGCGGCCGGGAAATATAATTTCGAAGCCCTGACGATTCTCGAAGGTCTCGACCTGCCGCCGTCCCTGCTGCATGTCCGCACGCTCGATTTGCAGGCGCGAATCACGGGCCGCCTGGGAGACCACGAGCAATCCCTGTCGATGCGCCGGCGCGCCCTTGAAATGCGAGCTGAACTGGTAGGCAGCGATCACCCACGTATGGCCTCGGCCTACTACAACCTGGGTACGGCCTATCACAGCCAGCAGGACTTCGAGGCCGCCGAAGCAAACTATCGTGAATCCATGCGCGTCTTGCTATCCATTCATGACCCAGATCATCCGCGCATGGCCCATATTCGTCTGGGCATCGCATCCGCTTTGATCGGTCAGGGCCGTATGGACGAAGCCCGGGAATCTCTTGAGCAAGCCATGCAGGTCGCCAAAACCCGATTGGGCGAACAATCCTCGGTGATCGCGGACATTCTTGCCTACCAGGGGCACTGGCTTCGCCACTCAGGCAGATTCCCCGATGCGATCGACCGGTTCGAGCAAGCCGCGCAAAGACATGAACATTATGGCTCCGACTATCATTCAGCAATCAGCAGGACTTGGGCGGGCAAATTGCTGATCGACCTGGGCCGTCCAGATGAAGCGCTTGTCCATTTGCGCCGGGCTGAAAACCAGTTTGCATCTTCAACCGTTGAAGATAACCCCCATTATGCCTTCAGCCGACTGGCCGGGCTGGTTGCCCGTCATCAAACCGGAGAAACCGGGCTCGAACTTCACCTGGTTGGACAAATCATTGCTGAAATGATGAACAACGGACACCAGAAACATCTCATATTTGCCGAAGCCTGCGAGCTCTATGCCGAACTGATGGCACAAAACGGACAATTCGCCAGCGCCTGGACATGGCGATTGCACGCTGGATCGGTTTTCGCCAACATCCACGGTCTGACCCACCCTCGCACTCTGGCCGCCAGGCACTCCGTAACTGACGAAGGACAAACACTGGCGCTGGAGACCAGTCGTCACTGACCCGAATTCAACAGCTCATTGATTCAGATCATGGTGCATGACCAATACGATGTATGCGATGATAGATATCCCCGATATCTTCTGATCGTTCCCTGTGGGGGATTATCGCCACCAATCTGGTGACTCTGGTCATTGCGCTGTGGCAGCAGTGGGGATTGATTTATCTGAAAGTCATGCTGCCTTATGTCCGCATCGTACCCATGCACATGACCATCATCCTCGGCGCCTGGCTCGGCGGCGCCGGCGCACTAACGAAGGCCTTCTAACTATTCGGTGAGTTCGGTGTTTACGGTGGTTTCCGGGGTTTGGTGGCGGTCAGGTGGCAATCAGGCGTCGCGGCTTGAGGTGGCCCTGGCCATCGGATTCGCCGATGCCGATGAAGCCTTGGTTGTCATAGACCCGCACCAGACCACACGCAGAAGAGTCCAGGCCGGCCAGGCGCTGGCCGTGGCGCAGGCGGGTGGACTGGATCGGGTCGAGGTGGATCTCAGGCAGATGGATCAGTGCCTGGTCCGCGGGCAGTAGCAAGGTGCGCGCTTCCTCCGGGTTGAGACTTTCCAGGTTTTCCAGGGTAATGGCATCGGCCAGTTTAAAAGGAGCGCTCAAGGTTCGCCGCAGGGCGCTCAGGTGCGCGCCGCAGCCGATGGCTTCGCCGATGTCCCTGACCAGGGAGCGAATATACGTGCCCTTGGAGCACTCCACTTCCAGCCGGATTCTTGGCAGCTCAAATCCGGTCAGTTCCAGGTTATGAATGGTGATCCGGCGCGCCG
>SKOF01000231.1 GCA_007120155.1 Thioalkalivibrio sp.
TCGCAGCCCTTGACGCTCTCGCTGCGGAACACCCAGTATTCCTGGGCGCCCGGAACGGGGTCCCAGGTCAGCGCGGCTGCGCCATCCAGTTCGACAGCCACGATGTTATCCGGGGCGCCGGTCGGCCGATCGGTACAGCCGCTGTTTTGCACCGTCAGCGTGTCGCAGGCCAGACCGTGCCGATCAAAGGCGGCAAATATGGCGCTCATGTGCGGGGTGCCGTCGGTAAGATCGCCGTTGTCGTCATCGGCGGCCAGGTAGTTCAGGTAGCCGCTGCTCGCGTTACAGCCGTTGCCCGTGCCGCTGCCCGGGTTGCACTGGAACCATGAACCGACCACGTTGGAGCCGAGATAGGTCAGGCGCGTGCCCAGTTCCAGCGCGGTGTTGAGGTCGAAGTTGAAAACCGAGCCGTCAAACCCGCGCAGATCCCGGTGAATCAGATCCCACAAAGCCTCGGCAATGATCGAGCCCTCACAGTGCACGCTGTTGCCGCAAGGCGAGCGATTGGTGGTGCCGGTACCCACACAGCCGCCACCGGGTGAACTGGTCGGCGACAGAATCCAGTTGATGTCGTGCGGTTGGCCACTGGCCTGCTTGGCCCAGTCGGATTCGCGCACACCGGTGCAGGAAAGACAAGGGTCACCAAAGCCGGTGCATTGCATGGCGCGGAAGTTGCGGCCAACGCAAGAGTCGACCAGCATGTTCTGGGCAAAAATATCGGCGATACCCTCACCGGGTCGCGAGACACCGGGAAAACCGTCATTGGCATCCATGCCATGGCCCCATTCGTGGTGAACGACCGGCATCAATTCGCCGGTGTTGGAGCAGCCGCTGCCGGCGCGGAAGAAGCTGACCGCCGTTCCGTTCCAGGTCGCATTGCAGGTCTGGTTGACGTTCATGTTGGAGGTCAGGCGCTGGGTCAGCCACTGGTTGTTGGGCAGATAGCCGCGCGCCTGTTCCTGAATACGGTTGAGCCCGTAAAAGGCAGTGCGCGCCGAGCGCGTATTGCCGGCTGAGCTGCCGGGCTGGACCTGGCAGTTGGTCTCGCCGCCGGCGCCGGTACCCAGGTCCAGATCACCGTCACCAGTGGACTCGTTGACGGCGCCGCAGTTGTCGTTGATGCGCACATACTGGCCGGTCAACGTGGTGCTGATCGGGTCCGTGCCGGCCGCCTCCGGCACCACGCCGCCGGTGGTGGCAAAGCCGATCTGGGTTCCGCCGACGCGAATGTCAGCGAACGGCATAGGAAAGCCGTCCTGCTCGATGCCGTCGGGCGGCAGCCCGTCGTTGGCGACCGGAAACTTTCCGCCGCGGACGGTGCGCTGCTGGGCATAGTGGTTCAGGTCCTCAAAGCTCAACAACTCGCCGCTGTGGGCGTCAACCAGAGCCTCCCAGGTGCCGATATCAAAGTCGAAATGCGGGCTGAACACCCAGGCCAGGCGAAAATCCAGACCGCTTCCAATGTCGCGAATCAGGTCCTCATTGGCTTCTTCGGCCACCGGCACGATGACCAGATAAGGTGCCTCACGGTCGCGGTCAGCCACCAGACCGCCCAGATGCGCGTCCAGCGCCTGCCGGGCCGACTCAGGGCTGAAACCGGGCTGCGGATCCAGGTCGATATCCGCCCAGTTGCGCTGCCCCATGAGCACCAGGTTGCCGGAGTTGATGGCAGCCGTGATGTAGCTGTCGCGCACTTCAATGCCGTTGAATTGACGACCCAGATGGATCTGGATCAAGCGCTCGCCGTGCCCGCCATGCAGGCTGACGGTGGGGTGTCCGAACTCTTCGCGGGCAAAACCCAGCTGGTCGCGATGCTCGCTCAGGAAACCGGCGAAGGCATCCCAAACGGCGCTCTGGCGTTTCTGGTGGCTGCCGGGCTGCGCGCGTCCAAGATCATCCCAACTCAGGCTGTTGCCCACGCCGGCGCCGGGGATCAGCGGGCGGGTAATGATCAAGCTTGTCCAGCGGCCGGATCTAAGATCGATCTGGGCGTGTTCTGGCCGCACACCCAACTGGTCAAGGTCCGCGCGCAGATCGGCGCGCACTCCGGGGTGCAAGGTGTCGATGCTGCGCGATACCGAACCCCACCACAGGCTGTGGTGCTGGAACTCGAGCTGGCGCAGTTGAGTGGGAGCGGGAACATCGAAGCCGACTGCCGCGCCTGTGAAAAACAACAGAGCTGCCGCAACCGTGCAGCGCAAGTGCTGGTTCTTGAGCATGGTTTAGCCTTGTTATTGTCGTGCCGGTGGGTTAAACCCCTGATAACTCTTGGCCTTCAGGGGCTGCCCGATGTTAACGGATTCAATACATCTCTGTCACCTCTGATTGACCTTTCGTCTGCGCCCGGGACCGCTCATGTCGAGCACGAAGGCAGCACAAACGCACGGTGAAGCTGCCGTGTCGTGCTATTCTCCGAACGCCGCGGCCGGCCCTCGGCTGAAGCGTCAGAAGCACCAACCATCACAACAAAAGCAGGCAATTCTCGACGGGGTAGAACGGATGAAGTACTCGACTTTTTCTCTTGCGTGCGCGCTGGCCCTCGCGCTGGGCGCAAACACGGCCGCAGCCGACCCGGTGCGTTTTCTGATCGTCGGCGACAGCTGGGCAGAAGAGCAGTGGGATGACGGCTCGCATAATCGGGTCTTTCTGAATCAGGGCCTGGGCACGATCGGCGTTTCCGGCGAATTGACCACCACCAGCGGCTCGACCGCCGCCGATTGGGTCATGCCGGTCAATCTTCAGCGCATCGGCAATGCGCTGCAGCAGTACCCGCATATCGACACCGTGCAGCTGACCATCGGCGGCAACGACTTTCTCGACCAGTGGAATACCAGTTTCA
>SKOF01000053.1 GCA_007120155.1 Thioalkalivibrio sp.
CGGGGTGTGGGGAGGGATGACCGAAGACGACCGGGCTCGCGCTCGGAGGGAGTCGCGGTACCGGCAGCGGATGATGTTCGAGGCAGAGAAGCGGGTTCGGGAGGAACGCGCGCGGGGGGACAAGATTCGGGCCGGCAACCGAACGTACGTGAGGGCTGGTGTCCATGGCCGATGACCTCATGAAGAAGCTGCTCGAGACCACCAAGAACGAGACGCTCTTCCTCTCGCCCATCAAGCGGATGCTGCTCACGCGCCCAGAGTTCGACGCCGACCGAGCGTGGGACGTCATCCACCCGAGTGAGCTCTCCTACGACGACCTCTGTCCGCGGTCGGTCTACTACCGTCTCGCCGGTTGGGAGATCCCGTCGGAGGCCAACTTCTTCCAGTTGGAGGTCATCTTCAGCCAGGGTCACGGCTACCACGACAAGTACCAGCAGTGGGCGTGGGAGGTCGGACTCCAGGCGAGTCCTCCATGGGGTCTGCGGGGGACCTTCCAGTGCCTGGCGTGTAGGTATCGATGGGAGGCAACCTCACCGGTACGGTGCCCGAAGTGTCGAGCAGGCCTCGGTCGTCTGAAGTACCGCGAGGTCGGTGTGTCGATGCCCTCGCACAACATCGCGGGCAGGGCTGACGGAGACATCGACCTCGGTAAGCGCGTGCCCCTCAGGGAGCACCCTCTGCTCGAGGTCAAGTCGGTGGGCGAGGGCACCATCCGGAAGGCGGCGCCGCAGACCGTCTCTCGGTACACGAAGAAGATCCGCGTCGCAGGTGAGGACGAAGACCGGTCGTGGACCGACTGGCAGGCCGTCTGGCGCAGCATCAAGCGTCCGTTCAAGAACCACCTGAAGCAGGGCGCGATCTACGGCGCGGCGGCGGGCCGTGACACCATGGTCTACGTCTACGAGTTCAAGCCCACCGGGGCTACCAAGGACTTCCTGGTCCGTCACGACTTCGGCATCATCGAGGAGGAGCTCGACACCGCGCTCGACGTGATGTACGCGGTCAAGAAGGGCAAGCCACCGAAGTGTCCCCACGGTGGGTGCGCGAAGTGCCGGGCGTTCGAGGAACTCAGACACGGAGCACGAGATGAAGAGGACGACGACCCCACCCTCGGTGCAGAAGACGAGGGCGCAGCGGAGGGCTCAGGCGAGGCTGAAGAAGAGGGGGCTGAACCCACCTCTGAAGCCCGAGGGGGAGATCCCGGAGGTCCCGCTCGACCTCGCCGACCTCTCCGACGACGACCTCATGGAGGCTCTTCGCGAGCACAGCGAGTGGGCCAGCCACCTCGGTCAGGAACTCGCCGTCGCGGAGATCGTTGAGGAGGCTGCGCAGGACATCTACGAGTCCCTGCGCACGCGACACATGATCGCCCTCGAGCCCGCCTCGCGCAACGAGACGATGACCGAGCGCCGCGCCCGCGCTGAGATCCTCGACGACGTCGCTGAGGCGAAGGACGAGTGGCGTTCGTCCCGCGCCTACAGGAAGCTCGTGGCCAACATCGCGGAGGCAGCCGAGCGCCGCGCGAGTAACATCAGTCGAGAGATCACGCGGCGCGTCGGACGTGACGGGCCGGACAGACGGAGCACTCGATGGACCCCGTAGCTGAAGAGGAACTCGGCACCGTCCCGTGCCTGCTCACGTGGTGCCGCCCCGACGACGCCCGCTTCTGGAATGCGACGACGCCCAACTGCAAGGGGTGCCCGCACATCCTCGGGAAGTACCGCTGCTCCTGCCCTCATCACGAGGGTGTGGACCCCGACGAGGTCTTCCAGACCTGGAAGTCTGAACAGGTCCGCAACGATCTCAAGCGTCGCGGAACTCGGAAGGTGCGCGTGTGTCGGAAGTGAGGAAGGTCAGGGTTCGACGTCGAGGACTTCGACTCGGCTCGCTGTTCGCGGGCGTGGGAGGGTTCGATGTCGCTGCCGAGGCTCTCGGCATCCCGGTCGCATCGTGGAGTGAGTTCGACCCGGCGACCAAGGTCCAGGTCAACCAGAAGGTTCTCTCGACGAGGTTCCCGCGCGCCGCTGCGCACGGGGACGTGGCCGGGGTCACCTACGCCTCGCTCGGGCGCCCCGAGGTCATCACGGGGGGAAGTCCGTGCCAGGGCTTCAGCGTCGCCGGCCTCCGCGCTGGGATGTACGACCACCGCTCCGGTCTCTTCGGGGAGTTCGCGCGGATCGTGACCGAGGGGGTCAACGACGGCAACCTCAAGATGGCGGTGTGGGAGAACGTCCCTGGCGCGCTCTCGAGCAACAACGGCGAGGACTTCGCCAACGTCATCGCGGCGATGATCGGGTCGTCCTTCCCGGTCACGCTTCCGAAGTTCAAGACCCGTCGAGCGCGCTACGCCGGTGTCGCTCGTGGGGAGATGGGGTTCTTCGCGTGGCGCGTGCTTGACGCCCGGAAGTTTGGGGTGGCGCAGCGAAGGCAGAGGATCTTCGGGGTGTGGTCGAAGAACCACGACGCGATCCGCGTGCTGTTCGGTGAGGCGGGGGTCAATCGCTACCTCGCCACCGCGGCCGACGTCGGCGACCACTACCAGGGGTGGGTCTGGTTCTTCGACACCGACGAGACCCCCGAACTCGGCAAGATGGAGGCCGACGAGACGGCCGAGGTGAAGCTCTCGCAGGTGCTCGACTGGAACGCCGACGAGAAGTACTACCTCTCCGAGAAGGCGTGCCTCGGCATCCTCGTCCGCTCGTCGCGGCGTGGACGTGCGCTGCCGAAGATCCTGCACTTCGCCCTCTGGGATCAGGCGGGGCGCCCCGAGGAACACACCCCCGATTTCCCGCTCGAGGACGACGACGGCAGGTTCACGCTCGGCCTCCC
>SKOF01000032.1 GCA_007120155.1 Thioalkalivibrio sp.
CCGCCATGGTAGACGGCAGAGGCGATTGCCCAAGACGTATAAAGCTCGAATTCCGCCTTGCTGAGTCCCGCCCCGGCATAGCAAATCTGGTACTTGTCAGACTCGCTGAGTTCCTTGCCGAAGAGTTCTTCTTCGCCAATGCTGCTGCTCTCCAACAGGTAGTCGAGCGACCGCATCAGTTCGTTGATGCCGGGAGTCCGCATCCGAACGGTGGTCATGCGCTTTTCTACGTCTTCCCCAATTGGGGAGTCCGGAGTGAGCAGGATGATCCGGGTGGTGGTTGTCGGCAACAACTCTTCATACGATACGAGCGCCTGCATGACAACAGGGTTGTTCTCCATCCAAAACTGCGGATTGACGAACACGTAGTAGTGAAACGCCTCCTGATCCTCAGAGGAGTTCGCCGCCTTTGCGACGGTGGTTTTCAGGGGTTCTTCAAACTCGGCAGTGAAATCAAGGTTGCCGTTGCCGGTGACAGAGAAGTGATTGCGGTAGTTGCCGATATCGAGACTGCGGGTGCCTGCAAGGACATCCCATTCGGAATACTCGTTGCCATCCCGAATCAGGGTTTCGCGAAGAACAGAAAGGGCGCGGCCAATCTCATCCGTACGGGCATGAATGACCCCTGCGCCTGCGGTTGATAGGACCCGGATTTCATCGACAAACGACTCAACCGAGTCCGCTTCCATGAAGCGGCCTGATACGCGCATGTTGTGCCTCCTACGTTGATGGAGTGTCTATTATGCGCTATATCAGATTCTTTGTCAAGGCTCAGAGAAATCCGGCCTCTTTCCTTCTATAGCGCTCCTGATTGCGGTGATCTGGTCATCGCAATCTCCGAGCGCTGATTCTAGCTCTACAGTGTAGACGAGGATATCCCGCCACGTATCCCCGCGACGGTCGGGGTACTCGCACGCGACGGTGAATCTGGGGTCAATCTTTACGGGGGCGAATGACCTCAAGCAACCCGTCAGGAACGGCAAGATCAGCGCAACCGCTAGGATCAGGAGTAGTGTAGACCTGACCGGTGCGCTCCCGAAGAAGCCTGTCGCGATGCCTTTTAACGCGGTCCAATTCATCGCCAACCTCTCTTTGGTGGGCTTCAAACTTTTCGATTTGCTTCTGGTAGGCCGCCTCGCAGCGGTCTACCCCTTTGTTGAACCCACTGGTGTAGAGGAAATACCCTCCGACCACCATTCCGCCGAGAACAACGCCTAGTGCAATTGATTGCAATTTGCTGAGAATCATTCAGGACTCCGGGGCGGCTGTCCTACGCGAAACATGGCATGGGTGATCGCAACCATATGCTGAATGCCACGGCGCTTGTAGCGAATCATGCCCCATGTCGCCGGGGTGTCCGTACGCTCAGGGCGGTAGCCAATGTGCCATCCGCACTGCTGATTACCATGGCCGTTAATCCAATGCGGGTAACAGCCAATGGCGGTGACCCCTGCGCTTTTGCACACTTCAAAGAACATGCGAGCCGCGCTAGGACTCTGGTCCATGACAGGGAAAACGTCTGCTGCTCGTACCATCTTCCAGCGGTCTACGTTGTGGTCGCTGAAACTGAGTTTAAGACGCCGCCCAAGTGCGCCACGGATCGGGCTGATCCCAATCGGGCGGCCCCAAGCATCGCGAACCTTGTCAAGAAGCTCAAGAAGCTCAGGCTGCATGTGCGGCCACCAATCTTGGCCATTATGGCGGCTAAGATCGAATTCCCATGGCTGAAAATACTTGAGTCCATTGCTCACGAAGAACGTCCTTGATTCCATTTATGGCGGATGTCGTGGTAAACCATCTGAACAACGTCACCAACCTTGTCGATTTCACGCGGCTTGGAGAACAGTTCTTCAGTATTGGAAATAATCATGACCCCAGTCGCGGGATCGTAGGAGAGCGTCCAAGAAGGATGATCGTTTCCGATCTCCTGATGATGCTTGACCTCAAGATGGCCCAACACTTTACGGAGCCGCTGAAAGGCTTCTACAGTCATTTTTTGCAATCCTTGGTTAGCCGCCAAAGACCTAAAAGGTGCGCGGCGATGAGGGCGAGTACCAGCCACAGATTGGCCCCGGAAAGAACCGCGATGGCAAAGATGGACCATCCGGAACCTATTGCAGCTAGCATCGCCCAATACATGGCCGTCTACCTCCTGCGGAACAGCCGCTTTATGAACTCAATTAACCGACTGATCCACCGACCGAGACCTCGGTCTCTTCGATCCGGAAGTTCGTCGGGGCCGCCGGTTCGGTAAAATTTACGGTCACCGCGTTGGACGGCTCAGATTCGAGACCGTAATCAGTCCGAACGGCGGTAACCCAGAAGGTGTACTCCTTGAACTCCTTGCCGTCCATGGTCAGATCGAAGTGCAGGTTGCCAATGTCATTGACAACGGGTTCGCCGTCTTCGTACAGAACAAAGTGGACTTCATCAGCGTAGGGCTGATCGTAATCCCAGCGGAAAGGAATGTGGGGTTGGCTCATGGCGCTCTCCTGAAATCAGTTGGTGGGGCAGGGCGTTGGACTTTTGTAACGGAAGCAATGTTGCTCCAGTCACTTTCGCGATCTCCGCTATCTATCGCCGTCATGCGGCACTCATAAATACCGTCTGCTTGTACCGCATCAACCCAGTGGTATCTGCGGGTATTGCCGCTTACCTGAGAAGTAGCAGCACGCTCGACAAAACGAACCGCATTCTGCGGCCCGTCACATCGTAGTTGATAAGCTTTAATTTCTGTATTTGGATTAAGTGAAGCCCCATTAGTACGGGTAGTAGGATCGTCCCATGTAAACGTAAAGTCATGGGCGGAAACCGCAAAAGGCAAAAGA
>SKOF01000270.1 GCA_007120155.1 Thioalkalivibrio sp.
CGTAGCCGGATTCCCATTCTCGATCAGGGAGATCGTCTCCTGACGCAATCCCGACTTCGCGCCAAGCGCCGCCTGCGTCAGCCCCTGCTCTCGCCGGACCCGACGCACAATCGCCCCAATCTGCTCAGGTGTTCGCGCAAGCAATGTCATAGCACCGCATTATGCGCCCAATCCGATAACCAATCAATATCGGAATCAACACATAAATCAACGTCATCTCGAGGAGCCAAACGACGAAGCGATCTCCATGGGCCACCCCAACGCCGGCCTCACCACCCACCGTGCCAGAACGGGGACAGATTTATTTTCGCTTGCCGGCCGCCGCGAAACTGGCGGCCAGGACGGTGCCGCTCGATACGGCACATGCGGCCACACCGGAAAATAAATCTGTCCCCGTTTTCTGCACGCTCTCGCCGATCCGGGCACCACCAACGCCCCATCGCCCAGAGGGCTGGGCTCCTACACCTCCAGGGCCACAGAACCGTAGGAGGCCAGCCCTCTGGCCGATCGGGCATCACCAACGCCCCATCGCCCAGGGGGCTGGGCTCCTACGCGCCCGGAGAATGGGGCTTTCAACGCCCTCCTGTGCGCCGCTGATGCCATTGCACTGCCCGATGCAGTGCATCGTAGCTGCTGTACTTCGGGACAAACCCCGCCTCGCGGATACGGGTCGAGTCGAAGTTGGTCGGCGTGCAGAACTTCCGAATTCGGGCCGCGGTAATCGGTAGGTCCCTGTCCAGCTTTTCCGCCAGCCAGTCGAGGGCCCGGGCCGGCTTCTCGACCAGACCAAGCGGGCAGCGCACCAGCGGGGTCCGCCTCCCCAGTTCCTCGCGGATAACATCCACCATTTCCCGCGTCGTCAGCTTCGGTTCGTCGACGTAGTTGTAGGCCTGAACACCTCCGCTGGCGAGATCCTCATACAGCCACTGCGTTGCATCCACCACGTTATGCAGATAGGAGGTCGTCTTGATCTCGGCGCCATCCCCGACCAGCACGAACCGGTGGCGCCGAATCGCCTCGATCAACCGGTAGAGGTTCGTGTTCGCCGGCTGCTCCTCCGAGAACACCGCCGAAGGCCGCAGCACCCGCACGGCCCAGCCCTCCGATTCCGCACGGGCGAGAAGCATCTGCTCGGCCAGCGCCTTGGTCGCCGCGTAGTCCGTCGCCGGATCGAACGGAGCGCTCTCGTCCAGCGCGTGGTCACTCGATCCGTACACGCCGACCGTTCCAAAATAAACCCAGCGGGTCACCCCCGCGCGCACCGCCGCCTCAACAACCGTACGCGTCACCTCGACGTTGTCACGCTCGTACCCTGCATAGTCCAGGCCCCAGTCCACCCGTGCCGCCGCCAGGTGAAACACCGCGTCGACACCCTGCATCAGCGTGGCAAGCCGTTGGACGGACCCGGGCTCTGCCAGATCCATCCGCTCGCCCAGCTCGGCCACATCCGCCCCCCAGGGGTCTCGATCCACCCCGACAACCGCAATGCCACGCTCGCGCAGGCTCCTCGCCAGCGCACGACCGATATAGCCCGCACACCCCGTCATCAGCACACGCAGGCCTTCAGTCATGGGAAAACCCCCGCCGTTTCCGCCATCCTTTCAGCAAGTGTGCCGCCACGCCGATTGATGCCCGCACGGGCCCCAGGCATGCCTCGGTACGCAGCAACTGCCACGTATACCGGGTCGCACGCAGTTTGTTTCGTGTCATCGATCGCCGGTGCATCCGCAACGCCGCCAGCGGTTCCTGCACGCCCACCCCCCGGCCACCGTCGCGCAGCACCCGGAGCCAGAGGCCCCAGTCCTGGCGCTGCTGGATATCGGGCATGCTCAGCCGTCCGACCTGTTCCGTGTCGTACACTGCAGTCAGGCAGCCCACCACATTGCCGAACAGCAAATCCTCGTATGCGATCTCGCGCGGGCAGGGCACCGTGCGCGTATGCCCCGTCCGTGCATCCCACAGCTCATAGGCGGAAAACACCAGCGCCGGCGCCTCGGCATCGAACATCGCCTTCTGGCGCTCGAACTTCGTCGGGTACCAGACATCATCGCTGTCCAGAAAGGCCACAAACCGCCCACGAGACACCGCGATCGCATCGTTGCGCGCCTTCGCCGGGCCTCCGTTCACGTTCCTGCGCAGCACACGGATGCGCGAATCCTCACGCGCCAGCGCCTCCAGCAGCGCACCCGTCCCGTCCGACGAACCATCGTCGGTGACAATCAGCTCCCAGTCCGAAAGCGTCTGCGCGCGCACCGACTCCACTGCATCCCGCAGATAGGCCTCCGCGTTATAGGCCGGCATCACAACGCTGAACAAAGGGGCCTGCGCCTCGCTCCCACCATCCCCTTCCCTTGCCAGCATCATGCCCTCCGGTCCCCCGCAAAACGGGGACAGATCTCATTTCACATACCTGCCGCCGCCACACGGCCGGCCGGGATCACGCTACTCCATGCGCCAGCCGAACACCTACTCCACCTCATCCACAACACGCTGCTCACCGGCAAGCTGGCCACGCTGCACCACATGGTGCGGCATATGCGGCAACACCACTCGCGCCATCCTTGGCATGCCTTCCCTCCCCGGTCACCCCTCCCGACGGCCGCCTCCATGCAGCGGAAAATACATCTGTCCCCGTTTCGCTATTGAGGAGATCCGGATACGCAACACGATCGGGCACGCCAAAGGTGGAAATCCGATGCCCGTCCTCGTCGATCCGGTGATACGCGGCGTAGCTCAACGCCACACCCTCCGTCCGCATGAACTCCACCTGCCGCTCGAGCTTCCCCGGAAGCCAACGATCATCACTGTCCAGAAACGCAATGTA
>SKOF01000163.1 GCA_007120155.1 Thioalkalivibrio sp.
AAAAAACGACAAAAATATGCTGTTTGTGGAGATAAAGCGCCCGTATAACTAAATATTCACCTGTGAGCATATGGCCTTTTTTGGCTACTTAGTCAAGCAGTCTTTTGCGGGCATTATACACCTTTTTGGCAGCGTACCCGCCGGCCAATGCCAGCACCTTGATAATGGGTTTGTATGCTTTCATGATGGCCGATTGTCAGGTGGGTTGTCTGGACAAGTCTTCCAGGCAAGTCAAATATTTCCAGCCTGGCCTGCTGCCCATTTAGGGCGGGAATATTTACATAAATAAGGTTGTTGATATGAACCGCTCAGTATTTTGCCAATTCATGACCACTCAATACAGATATTTAACCGGTTAAAATATTTTTAAGCGAACATATATGGTAAACATAGTTTAAAAACATATGTTTGCATATGCTTTAGTTGCATATCATCAGGTGAGCAAAAAGATGCCTTGCATGGCAAGGGGTTGTTTAATTATGCGAATGGCATATAACTGAAAATTACAAACGATGAAAAGCCGGCTATTATTCATGGGGTTAATTTGTGTTTTGGGTTTTACGGTTTGGGCACAACCTCCGCTGCCTCCCAGTGAAAGGGGTAGTGATGAGAATGAGCCTACCGGAACCATTGGCAGCGGCCTGATCATCCTGCTGGCCCTGGGGGGTGGTTATGCTGCCAAAAAAGTCTATGACGCCCGACGTCGCTTGCTGGAGTGAGGCCATGCTTTAAGTGTCATAGATGCCAGGCATAAATAACTGCATGATCGTCAACCGGGGTATTGCTGATGGTGTAGTATCGCTTGAGGTTCAATGAAGAGGCTTGTTTATTAAGCCTGACCAGATCAGAAGGGATGACCTTCTGTTTTACCTCAATGGCAATTTGCTCATTTAGGATAAAGTCGATTTCAGCTGTATTTCTTTTGTTGTAAAAAGAAAGCGACCCATGGTTTGCCAGTTGATTATGAACAGCCACTTCTAGCAGCTGCCCCTCTGTGACCTTTCCAGCCAGGTTTAGTATGCCGGTGTCGGTGAAATACACTTTTTTGCCTCCGGCTACCCTGCGGTCGATGCTTTTGGTATGTCTGGGCAGAAGTTTCAAAAAGAAGGTACCTTCAAGAAACTCAAGATAACTGTACAACTTAACCCTGTTGACACCTAATTCAGAGGCCAGACGCGAGACATCCAGCAGGTTGCCGTTTCTTGAGGCCAGCAATAATATAAGGTCACGTAGCTCCCTGACATCTTTCAATTCACTGAACACTTTGATGTCTTTCTCAAAAAAAGAGGCAAAGATATTTTTCAAAATGAGCCGTTTTGTTTCGGGGTAATTGGTTATTGCCACCTCTGGGAAGCCCCCGAATTCCAGATAAGTGGCATATAGTTCCCTGTACCGGTAAATGGCTGCCTTATTGCCTGGGGGTGTAAAGACTTCCTCAATGGAAGGAAACAGGTCATCTTCTTTCAACTGCTCGTTAAAATACAGGTATTCACGATAGGACAGTACGGGCAAGACATATAAAAACTTCCTGCCACTGAGCGACTCAGGGAAGAGGTTTCTGAGGTAATAGTTTGATGATCCCGTAACGATGAACTTGACCCCGAAGTGATCAATCAAAAACTTGATGATGCGCGTAATATCCGGATAGTTCTGTATCTCATCAATGCATACCAGGAAGCGATCATTCTCTGCTGCTCCTGAAGATCTTCGGAGGTCTTCATAGATGGTACGATAGTCAATGTTTTCAAAAAGCAGGGTGTCGAGGGGGTTGTCAAAATCATACCATAATTTGGCACCATCCCACACATCAAATAGCTGGCGCATCAGGGTTGTTTTTCCAACCTAATGCTTATAGTAGTCACGATACCACTCCACAAAGGCTTTAATGCCCTTTTCAATGGGGGTGTTGGGCTTATAACCAGTGTCTTCCATCAAAGAGGTTGTATCGGCCCAGGTGGCTGGTACATCACCGGGTTGCATGGGCATTAGTTCTTTTTCTGCTTTTTGTCCAAGTGCATCTTCAAGCGCAGTAATAAAATCAATGAGCTTCACCGGGCTGCCGTTTCCGATATTGTACACCTTGTGCTGTACATTGCTGGTACCCGGATCGGGGGCATTGCCATCCCACCGTGGGTTGGCATCGGCCGGCCGGTCCATGACCCTGGTAACACCTTCGACAATATCATCCACATAGGTGAAATCCCGCATCATATGACCCTTGTTGAAAACCTGAATGGGCTCACCAGCCAGGATGGCCTTGGTAAACAGGAACAGGGCCATATCCGGACGGCCCCATGGCCCATAGACGGTAAAAAACCGCAGGCCAGTGGCCACAATGCCAAACAGGTGGCTGTAGGTATGGGCCATCAATTCATTGCTTTTCTTGCTGGCTGCATACAACGATACTGGATGATCCACATTGTGATTTACCGAAAAAGGCATGAAGGTGTTTTTCCCATACACCGAACTGGACGATGCATACACCAGGTGCTTTACCGGATAAGCCCTACATGCTTCCAGGATGTTTAAAAACCCGGTGATATTGGCATCCACATAAGCCTGGGGGTTGGTTAGCGAATACCGCACCCCGGCCTGCGCCGCCAGATGCACCACATAATCGAAGCCTTCATTTTCGAAGAGCGCCATGATCCCGTCCCGATCAGCCAGGTCGAGGCGCTGAAAGCGGTAGCCCGGATGTTCGCTACTCTGAATGGGGTTGTCCCCGGATGGGCTGTCGGGGTGTATGTTTATACCGGTGTCTTTGAGGCGGTCGTATTTCAGGGTTACATCATAGTAGTCATTGATGTTGTCAATCCCCACCAC
>SKOF01000137.1 GCA_007120155.1 Thioalkalivibrio sp.
ATGGCCCGGATGTTGAACATCGGGATATCCAGTCCGATGTTGACGTCCTCGAAGGGTGGTGCACGGAAGCCGCTGGCGTACTGTACGAAGTAGTCGAGCTGATCAGTCACCGGCCAGATCAGGCCCAGTTTCGGCATCCACGCGGTGTGACTGAGGTCGGTGGTCTCGGCGTTCGGGAACGCCTCGTCGAACAGGGGATCGCCGCGGCTTTCCAGATCGTAGTATTCGAACCGGAGTCCGGGGCTGAGCATGGGGCCGCCCTGCCACAGGTGGATCTCGTCGTGCACGTAGACGCCCAGTTCGTTGAGTCGGGTGCGGGGAAAATCCCTCAGGGGAAAGCGCTCACCGAGCACGACGGAGGTTGAATCGCCGGTTTCCCGGTTCGTCTGAAGGGCGTCCCGGCGTTGGACCAGATCCGAGCGGCTCACCTCGAAACCGTAGCCGAAGCGGTGATCGAAGCCAAAGGCCTCGAAGTCCGATTCCAGATCCGCGCCGATCCCGGTGGTTTTGTGACGGAAGTTGAACTCGCGGAAGAGATCAACGGGCGTGGGGGCGATGGCGCGTTCCTCCCGGGTGCGTTGCCGGGTCTCCGCCTCCTGGTGCCACACGCGCCAGTGGCCGCGCGACACCCGACCGAGATCATCGAACTCCTGGTCCAGCAGGACGCGCCACTGCTCGCGCCGGTCGTCGCCTTCCATTGAGGTGGTGTTGACGAAGCGTTCCGTACCCAGCATGGCCCGAACCTCGGTCTCCCGGGACTCGTCGATGCTGTCGAACGTCAGCCGGGTCCTGGCGCCGGCGGTCTCGCGTGCGCCGCGCAGGAGTATCGCACCCTGGCGCCGGGTCAGCCTGTCGGCTGGCGGGTGGTCGGGCGCATCCGGCACATTGACTTCGCCGGCGCGCTGGCCGGCGCCGGCGAACAGCAGGGCGTACTCGTCATGACGGGCGGCGGTGGCCGCCGTCATGCGCAGACGGTCGGCATCCGTGCCGCCCGCGAAGCCAATCCGGGTGCCGCGGTCGCGCCCGGCCAGCAGGTCTTCGGTGTCGAGCGTGGCGATGGTGACCACACCGCCGAGCGCCTTGCTGCCGTAGAGGGTCGAGGCGGGCCCCCGGAGGATCTCCATGTGGCTCACCAGCCCGAGGTCCATGAGACCCCGCCCGGAATCCGCAAAGCTGCCGACGCTGAAACGGTCCGCTGCGGGGACATTGTCGACGACCACGGCGGTACGATTGCCGCCGATACCCCGGATCCGGAACCCGCCGAAGGGGAAGCGCCCGCCGCCGCCATCCACGTCCACGCCGGGCTCGTAACGGATCATGTCGGGGATCTCGATGGCCATATCGCGCTCGATCCGTTCGGGATCGATGACGGTGACGGTCCCAGCCACCTCCGAAAGGCTGCGTGGCTGGCGGTGGGCGATGGTGGTGATGGGCTCCAGCACCACGCGTTGCCCGTCGCGCGCGTCCTCGTCAGCGCCCGCCTCCTGGTTTACCGGCCACAGCAGCAATGGCAGGAAGGGCAGGACGGATCGCATTCGCATAGGGTTGACACCTGTTGATCGGGACGGCACTCATGATGCCAGGGGGAACCACGTCAGCGCATCCGGCGTGTTACCGGGATCCCCGGGTATCGTCCCGGGACCGGGTTTTCATTGCGCAAGCGGCGCGGTGGCAAGGCCGGCACCTGTCAGCGTACCGGTCCGACCGGATGGTCTCATCGGAATTCTCAGGTCGGCACAGGAGCGCTGCGAACGGCCATCATGCCGTGGATGGCAGCGGCCCCCCGCCCCTCGGCCGCGTGTACGCATCCGGTTTCATGATCGGGAATCCAGCAGTCCGAGATGCAGATACTCCACCGACAGATAGTCGTCGAATATCCAGAGCCGGATGAAGCGGTCGCGGCCGTTCTCGCCCCCGCCCCATACCACGAGCCCGCGCACGCCTTCCGGCATGCTTGGCCTGAGTTGCTCGAACCACTTCTCGGCCAGGTCCTCCGCCCAGGGGCTGCCGTGGCTCTGCTCCAGCCGTGCCTGCACGGCCTGGACATCGTCACTGTCCGGGTGGAATTCCAGCACCAGGGCCAGCCGGTCGTGGCCGCCGGGGAACACGTAGCGGACGTCGGTTTCCTGGTCGGCTTCGCCGGCCAGGCGGCCGTCGATGATCACATCACCGTCATCGGTCTCGTAGACATTTGCCGTGGTGACCCCGTCGCCCTCGAGCCGGGCCCGGACCTGTCCGACGGACATGCCGAACTCGGCGCTGCGGTAGCCGTTCAACGACTCGCCGGCCCAGGCCGGCTGAGCGCCGAGAAGGAGAAGGCCGGCCAGGACAGCCCCGGCCAGGTTGAAAAGTGCGCCCGTTGTGCGCATGGAACCTCCTAATCGTTTGCGATGACGCGGATCACACCCCGCATATCGCGGCTTTCATGGGGGCGGCAGTGATACTCATAGGTGCCCGGATTGTCGAACCGGCGTTCCCAGTATTCCTCAGGGAACAGCCGCTCGGAACCCAGGTCCTCATCCGGAAAGTACACATCGTGGCTGGTGCGCCGCTCCATGTTGACCCAGCGTACCGTGGTGCCCACGGGGACCTCCAGTTCCGCCGGTGAGTAACCGTAGTCGATCATCTCCACGGTGACGGTGTCGCCATTGGCCATGGCAAGGGCTGACATGCTCATGGCGAGCAGCGCCCCGCACGTCAGTGTCCATCGCATATCCTCCTCCCGCGGTCGTCCCGCTATCGGCTGATGCGTGTGGCGTTGAATTCCACCATGTCGTCGTCGAAATCTCCAGGGATCTCGGCGTCGAAGGCCAGGCCATATTGCCATGAGATATGGTGGAAACGGGAGGCGGAGTAGTCGTCGTGGAGCGCGATGCCGATGTTGTACTTGCCGTCGGTGGCCAGGGGCTTGTCTCCCACGCTGCCCGGGCGCAGGGCGCGCGTCATGTACACGGTCCACACGCCGTTGTCCTCACTGGCGGAGAACACCACCGCCTGCGTATCGGCGAAGTGCCGCTCGTCCAGGATGTAACCGCTTTCGGTGCGCCCCCCGTTGCCGCTCTTGTAACGGGCCAGATCCAGGTAGACGCCGCGGCGCATGAGGTCCTCGATCTCCGCTTCATCCCGCAGCTTGTCCCAGCCGCCGCGCGCGGCGCCCCGGCGGCCGCGGATCTCGATGTCGGTGCGGCTTTCGGACAGGTACTTGGTTACGCCCCTGCTCAGGTCCAGGCGCTCGGCCAGCTCCGACGCAGTCAGCGTCTCGGCGTCCGGTGCATCCGGCATGTAGGGCGAGTCGTGGTGGCAGCTCGCCCAGCAGCCGGCGCGGTCGGCCATGTCCACCCGGTCGTCGGCGAAGCTGACGGTCAGTTTCATGGGGTTGTCCGGGTCCATGCGTCCACCGTCGACGAAGGGCAGCGGAGCGTGTTCGGCAGCCTGCCACTGGAAGCGCATGTACAGGTAGTCGTCATCGAATGCGCTCTGAACCGTCATGGGGACGTGGCCGCGCTTGTCGCCCAAGTCCATGGTCTCCAGCTTCTCGCCGGTGGTCACCAGTTGGCCGATATCGATTTCTTCGCCGGCGTGGCACCAGATGCAGCGGTCACCCATCCTGAAGGCACGGCCGCCGCCATGCTCACTGCCGTCCTGGATCCACTCCATGGAGGCCTGGCCCGTGAGGAACAGGATGATCTCCACCTCCGGGACATTGCTCCAGTCGAGTCCGGACGCCAGATCGCCCGCCGTGACGGCCTCACCGTCGGCGACCACCTCCGGTTCCGGTTCAAGGATCGGATCACCGCGGTCCAGCGCGGTCACCGGATCGTGGGGCTCGGCCATGGCCCAGACCGGAGATTCGTCCCAGTCCTCGGGCAGTTTGTGGGCGATGCCCTGGTGGCATTCGATGCAGGTCTGGCCTTGGTCGAAGCCGCGCGCATGTTCCCTGGCGGCCCGGGGTGGCTGTTTCTCGAGGTCCATGGCTGTCCAGTCATGGCAGTTTCGGCATTCCCGGGAGTCGGTGCGCAGCATGGAACGCCACACCCGCTCCGCCAGGACCAGCCTCTTCGCCTCGAACTTTTCCTCGGTGTTGATGCTGCCCAGCGCCTTGTGCCACAGCTCCCGGCTGGCGACGACCTTGCGCACCATCTTTGGGCCCCAGGCGTCCGGCACATGGCAGTCGGAGCAGGTGGCCCCGACGCCGGTGGGGTTCTTGTAATGGGGTCGATCCTCGTATTCCTCGTGGACCCATTGCATCTCGTGGCAGGAGGTACAGAACTGCATGGTATTGGTGACTTCCACCACCGTGTGGAAACCACCCCAGAAGATGATGCCCGCAATGAAAAATGTGATGGCGGCACCCAGGGAGGCCCCGAGTATGGTGAACTTGCGCAGCCGTTGTCTGATCATTGTCTGTCTTTCCCCTGGATGCATTCATGTACGGCGGTGCCCGGTTCGGCCCCTTTCCGGGCCACCCCCGGCGGGAGATGGCCCGGAAAAAGGCCGAAGCGCCCGAGGGCGCTTCGGCCGGGTTGCGGCTGTCAGCCGATATGGTTCTTGCGGTTGTAGACGTTGAACTTGCCGGTCGGCGTTTCAAGCCCCTTGATGCGGGCCTTCTCCTCCAGCGTCTTGTCGTCGTACACCACGATCTCGCCTTCCTCGAGGTGGCCGCGACCGCGTGCCCAGACGGAGACCCACACTTCGTCGCCGGCCTGGTTGTACTCCATGTGCACGGCAACGGCATCGTGCTCAACCGGCTTGTCGGTGACCTGGATCGGCGTCAGTTCACGCGTTTCCTTGTTCATCACCATGACCCACTGGTTCACGTCCGGCTCCGGATGCATGGCCTGATCGATCCACACATGGGGGGAGTTCGGATGGCTGCGCACGAACAGGCCGGGGCCGTCGGTCTCCACCGAGAAGCAGATCTCCCAGGCCTGGTCCGGGTGACCCTCGGGGTCGTTGCCCCAGGCGGTCATCAGGCCCTCGCCCAGATGGGTGGTGCCGGCCACCGGTCCGCACTCCGGATCGTTCCAGTTGGCGCCGGGGCCCGGATGGGGGATCTCGCCGGTGTTGAGCATGCCCACGCGCTTGCGGGTGTGGGTATCCACGAACACCATGTGGTGGCTGAAGTTGGCGGCGATCTGGAAGTAACGGCCCGTGGGATCGAAGAAGCCGTCGTGCAGGAACTCCTTGGACTCGATCATCTCGACCCGCAGGTTCTCGATGTCCGAGTAATCCACCTGCCAGATCTGGCCGGTCTCCTTCACGTTCACCAGGAAGGTGGGCGCCCCGGGGGTGTTGTACAGCGCGGCCACGCGGGCCTCGTGCACGTACTCGCCGGCGGTGTTGTAGCCGCGGGTTGAGACGACCTTCAACGGTTCCATCGTATCGGCGTCCGTGATCACGAAATGCGGGGGCCAGTAGCCGCCGCCGATCACGTACTTGTCCTTCCACTCCCCATAGTGGGAGACCGCCACGTCACGGGCGTCATAGGCAATAAAGACCTCTGCCGTCACCTGGGGCGGATCCATCCAGAGGTCGATCTTCGACAACCGGCCATCGCGGCCCTGGGTGTACCAGAAGCGCCCGTCGGAGCTTTCCTTCGCCACGTGTACGGCGTAGCCGGTTTCCACCTTGGCCACCACTTCCTTGGTGTCGCCGTCGATGATGCCCATCTGCCCGGCATCACGCAGGATGGTGACGAAGAAGTTCTCCCAGTTGCGATCATGCTGGGGCTCGGTGGGCAGATCCTCGGGCTGCACGAACACCTTCCAGCGTTCCTTCATGTCGGCGAGTGTCATCTCCGGCGGTACGGTGGGTTCCATCTGGATGTAGGTGGAGATCAGGGTGATCTCGTCCTCGTCCAGGATCCCGTCGAAGTTGTTCATGCCGCCTTCGGTGCCCAGTGAGATGATGCGCTCCAGCCGGCGCTGCCCGAGTTCTTGGGTGGTTGCGGGCAGCAGGTCGGGGCCGGTGGCGCCCTTGCGCAGGGTGCCGTGGCAACCGGCGCAGCGCTGGAAATAGATCAGATTAGCGCGGTCCAGGTCGTCCCCCGACAATTGGGGGGCATCCTGTGCCGCTACAGTCCCGGTGCCCGCGACCGCCATTGCCAGCGGCAGGCCGAGGGACAGGAGCCCTGTGGCTAAGGTTTTTTTCTTCATGACGTGCCTCGCTTACTCTCTACATGGGTGGTCGGTTGGGGGTGTGGTGTCTGACCCTGGTCCGCAGTGGTGGCAGCGATCCCCGGGGCCGACATCCGCCTCCAGAAACTGAATAACCCCTCTTAAGATGTACCTATTATACTATTTAAGAATTCGGAACCTTGATCCATGTCAATTGTCGACGGAGCAATGCCCGGGATCGGCGTACTGCGGCGATTTTCGAGGGGCGGCAATACTGCCGCCGACAGCGGTTGTGCGATGGATTGGTTGTGCATGGATGGAGTCATGGGCGCCCCACCTATGAAGAAAGATAGTTCAATCGAGAGAATATGGCTCTGACCGTGGCTCGGGGGCAGCAAGATCCCTTCACCTTGCCGGGGCCGCGCTGACCCCGTGTTCGAGGACCGGAGGATCAGGCGGGGACGCGTCTTTGCGAAGACACGCATGTGGTTGGAAGGGATGAGGTAAGTATGTGGCGTCGGTGGCCGATCACCGGGCAATGGCCGTACCGGTCCGGCAACCGCCGGAATCATTCCGTCGCCGGATCGGGGACCTCCCCGTAGGCGCAGTTGCCCTGGGGCAGCAGGCCGCGCCGCGAGACCGCGACGATGTGTCCCGAATGCCCCTGGTCGAGCAGCTGGAGCACCGTGTCGGCCATGGTCAGGCCGGTGCCCACGATCAGCACATCACCGGTCCCGGGTACGGCGTCGAGGACCCCTTCGGCACAGGGATGATCGATGCGCCCCGGCAGGTCGCGGGTGACGGCATCCAGGGTCCAGGGAAAAGGCGGGCGGGCGTGGCTGTTGCAGAGCACCACCCGGCGAAGAGGATGGGATTGACTCGGGCCATCCATGGCCCTCGCCCCTGCGGGGCATTTCGCTGGGCGCGAGGGTTCGAATCTCGCCTTCATCAATACCCAAATACAAAGGGCCCCAAAAAGCGGGGCCCCTTGTATTTGGGTATGGCGGAGAGGGTGGGATTCGAACCCACGGTACGCTCGCGCGTACAACGGTTTTCGAGACCGCCCCGTTCGACCACTCCGGCACCTCTCCAAAGGTCGATACTCCGTTCCGCGCTGCATCCTGCCCCGCAAGCGCGATCCCCGGACAGGCGCGCCCGGCTGGATCAATGCGCGGGGCCACTGAACCCGCGGGCCGTTCGGGGGTCGAAAACCCGGCTGCCCCGAACAGGGGAGGGCGTAGTATAGGCGGAAAATCAGGCGAGCTTAAGTCCTTGAGACTCTACAGACGACAGACAACGACCCTGCGGCGCCTGGAACTGGTGGCTTTCCTCGCCCTGGTGGTGGTCACGCTTGCCTTCTTCCTCAACCGCCCCGTGAACAGCCTGGAGCAGGTGCTGGACCGGGGCGAGCTGGTGGTGGCCATGCGGGTGAGTCCGACCACCTACTTCTCCGGTCCGGACGGGCCCACGGGGCTGGAGTATGAGCTGGCCCGGGCCTTTGCCGATCGCCTCGGGGTGCGCCTGCGCGTCGTGGTGCCGAACCGGTTCGAGGACCTCCTGTCCATGGTGGAGCGGGGCCGCGTCGATCTCGGGGCGGCGGGCATCACCGTGACCGAGGCCCGCCGGGAGCGCATGCGTTTCGGTCCCCCCTACAAGCAGGTCACCGAGCAGGTGGTCTACCGCATGGGCGCGGATACACGGCCGCGCTCCATGGAGGACCTCAACGGCCTGCGGCTTGCCGTCGTGCCGGGCACGACCCACGCAAGTCGCCTCGTCGAGTCGCGCAATGAATTCCCGGATCTGGACTGGGTCGAGGCGGCAAACGAGGATACCGGCGCGTTGTTGCGCAAGGTCTGGCTGGGTGAACTGGATCTGACGGTGGTCGACTCCACGGAACTGGCCTCCCAGCAGCGCTTCTATCCGGAGCTGCGTGCGGCCTTCGACCTCTCGGAACCGACGGATCTGGCATGGGCCTTCCCGCTGCGCGGTGACACCAGCCTGCTGGAGGAAGCCGAGGCCTTCTTCGAGGAGATCCAGGCAGCCGGCTGGCTGGATCAGTTGCTGGAGCGTCATCTCGGACACGTGGGTGAACTGGATTACGCGGGCAGGGTGACCTTCGTCCGGCAGGTGGAGGGAAGGCTTCCCGAGTACCGGTCGCTGTTCAAGGAGGCGGCCCGGGTCCATGGCCTCGACTGGCGCCTGTTGGCGGCCATCAGCTACCAGGAGTCACACTGGAACCCGGATGCCGTCTCGCCCACGGGCGTTCGCGGCATGATGATGCTCACCGAGAATACCGCGGCGCAGCTTGGCATCAGTGATCGGGTGGACGTGCGCGAGAGCATCATGGGCGGTGCGGAGTATTTCAGGAGCATGCACGCGCGGATCCCGGATCGCATACCGGAGCCTGATCGCACCTGGCTTGCCCTGGCCGCCTACAACGTGGGATTCGGGCATCTGGAGGATGCGCGCAGGATCACGCAGGCTCAGGGGCGTGACCCGGACCGGTGGATGGACGTGATGGAGCACCTGCCGCTGCTGGCCCAGGAGGGCTGGTACCGGCAGACCCGCTTCGGCTTTGCCCGCGGCGGGGAACCGGTGCGCTACGTGCAGAACATCCGCAGCTATTACGACCTGCTGGTGTGGCTGACCAATGAAGACGAGGGCAGGCCGCGGCCCCAGCGGCTCGTCCCCCTCCTGGGGGTCATGCCGCCCGGATTGTAGCCTGGTGGACGGGCCTTGCCCCGTGCCGCCGGGTACAACGTATCATGCCCTTCATGCCTCGATCCCTCCTGTTTGCCTTCGCGGTGATGCTGGCTGCGTGCGGCCAGCCCCAGGTGCAGTCGGCCGGCGCGGCCAGTGAGCCCCCGCGGCTGTACGACGATCACGTGGTCACGGACGACGGCTACACCCTGCCGTTGCACCGGTGGATGCCGGACGGCAAGCCGGTGCGCGCCGTGGCCCTGGGCCTGCATGGTTTCGGCGACTACGGGGCCGCCTTCGAGGCCCTGAGCGAACCCCTCAATGCCTCGGGTATCGCCCTCTATGCCTACGATCAGCGGGGCTTCGGCAGCACCGGGCATCCGGGCATCTGGGCGGGACGGGAACGGCTCGTGGCAGATGTGTCGCTGGTGGTCTCCCTGCTCAGGGAACGCCACGGGGATCGGCCCGTATACCTCCTGGGAAAGAGCATGGGCGGGGCGGTGGCCATGCTGGCCGTCACCGGAGAGACGCCGCCGGCGGTGGACGGCACGGTCTACATCGCTCCGGCGGTGTGGGGGCGCGAAACGATGCCCTGGTATCAGCGTCTGAGCTTGTGGCTTATGCTGCGCATCCGCCCCGGCATGTACCTTTCGGGTGATGCGGCCCACGACCTGGGCATCCGGCCCACCGATGATCCGGAGGTCGCCCGCGCCCTGAGCCGTGACCCCCTCGTACAGAAAAGGGCACGCATCGACACCATACACGGCCTGACATCCCTCATGGGCGAGGCCCTGGACGCATCGGCCGGGCTGCCCGGTCCGGCGCTGATTCTTTACGGGGACAACGATCAGGTCATTCCGCCGCGGCCCGTGTGCGCCATGCTGGAGCGGCTGCCTGCCCAAAGGGCCGGGGAATGGCGCATGGCCCTCTACCCGGATGGCTATCACATGCTGACCCGCTACACCGGGGCTGCCGCCACCCACGAGGATGTGGCGGCCTGGCTGCTGGATTCCTCGAGCCCCTTGCCTTCGGGCGAGGAGGTGGATCTTGAAGATGCCTGGTCCCGCCTCTGTCCCGGGGACCTGCCGGGTTAGCGCCCGATGCCGAGCACGTCGAGTACCTCCCCGGTGGCCTCCAGCACCCGGATCACCTGGTCCTCCGTCTCCAGGAGAACGGTGCCGTCGGGCTGACGGGGAAGGCGGTGCCTCAGTTCGTCATCGATCCTTCGGCCGAAGCGGACCTGCGCCTGGTCCAGCACCTCGCCCCGCTCCACCTTGCGCACCCATCCGGGCGGAAGCCCGTCACCCCGCTCCATGCGCCGCTGCAGGCCCGGCGGCAGGTCCCGCCGGCCGTCCGCCAGTCCGGGGGAGGGGCGCTGATCCCGATCCCGGTACCATTGCCGGATGGCCTCGGCCTCCTCCCAGCGCAAGCGTTCATGCACCCGGCCTTCCCGGTCCCGGTGGTGGGGTTCCAACTGCCGGCGCAGGCGTTCCGTCTCCTGCTCGTCGGCTGCGGAGCGTTGCTGACGGCGGTTACCGCCACTCGGTTCCATACCCCGGGGCTGACCGGGGCGGATCTCCGTGGGTGCGCCCCGCGGCCCGTCGGCTCCGGTACCCACCCCGGTGGGCGGGGGCTGGGCGTGGACCGTCTGAACGAACAGCAGCAGTGACGCGAACAGGGCCAGGACAATGTGGGTGCGGATCACGAGGGTCTCCTGGGCAGCGTGGCCGGATGGGATACACTGACGCTACCTCAAACGGAGACCGCCTGCATGGGATACCGTCCCAGTTACCGCAAGTTGTTCTTCGTGGTCGTGGCGGCGTGGGCATGGGCCGCATGCAGCGCGCCGCCCACGGGCAGGGCGGGCGCCGGGGACACGAGTCCGAGGGCCTATCAGTGCGGCG
>SKOF01000006.1 GCA_007120155.1 Thioalkalivibrio sp.
ATAGAAGCGGCTCGTAGACGCGGAGCCAGTAGAGGGCGATGAGGCCCATAGGGACGTGCACGTAGCCGTCGTCGCGACTCTCTACGAGCCCGGGGGCACCGGCGGCGATGCGGAGGAGGACCCGCAAGAGTCCGAACTTGTAGGTCGTGAATTTGCTATCATTCACGATGATATTGCGCAGGATGGGGAGGGCCGAGGTTCCATCATCGGGGGCACGGAAGAGCACCGTGGTCCAAGCGACCTCGTGGCGCTGCAAGAGGTCTCGCGACCGGGACTCTCGGACAAACTCCAGGCCGTGGGCCCGGGCTCGTTCGACGAGCTCGCCGGGGTGGACGGGGTACATGTCGGGTCGGTCTGCGGCGATGGTGCGGACGGAGATGGCGAGTTTGCCGCCGGGGCGGAGGAGGCCTGCGAGCTTGCGCATGGCGCGGTCGCGCTGGCCAGGGAGGACATGCATCCACACGGCGCTCAGGAGGATCAGGTCGTACTTCTCGCCCAGGGCGTAGACGCGGGCAAGATCGGGTAAGGCATCGTCGATCCAACGGATCCGGGGGTCCGGGTGGAGGGCGCGGGCGCGGCGAAGCATCTCGGCGGAGGGCTCGACGGCGACGACATGGTGGTCGCGCTCGGCCAGGGCGGCGGCGTCGCGACCCGAGCCCGCGCCCACGTCGAGGACGCGGGCATGGAAGTCAGGGAGCTCTTCGACCAGGGCGGCGTGGACCTCTTCGAAGTCCAGCCGCTCGTAGCGCTCAGCGAGCTCGTCGGCCAATTGGTCGTAATAGGTAGTCACCGTGAAACCTGAAGGGCGTGATCCCTGGGGGCGTCAGCAGGGAATGGACCGGGTCACTGACGGCGCTTCATCGTATCACGGGATGACGACGGCGCGCCAAGGGTAAAGGCCTCGCATGGCGCGCTCAATGAGCAGGCTGCTACGAATCGTGCCAGCGGCCGAGGTGTTCGGCGTGAGTGGACAGATAAGCACCAGGGCGATGGTGTTGGTCGTAGAACTCGGTGTCGAGGTGATGAGCCTGAACGTAGCCGGGCAGGACCATGGTGGTCCTGGTGCCAGGGAATGTCCCATGTTTCTTCAGGACGTATTCGGAAACCTCAGTCATGCATTCAAGGAACTCTTCGGAGTAGGGCTCCACCGAGCCTTTCACTCCGGAGTTGTCGTTCCAGGGGCCTTCCGAGCTCACATAGGCGCCGTCCGAGCCGAACTTTCTGGCCGCGAAGGCGCGGACGGCGCTCTCCATGTCTGGATAGTAGGGCGGGCAAAGGCCCTCGTAGACGTCGTCGAGGCCTACGGGGTTGGGTGGAAAGCGGTCCTCCGTGATGAAGCGGAAGCCCAAGCCTTCGACGCCATCTTCGGCGAAGGCGCCCAGCACGCTCCAGCGATTCAGACCAGCGAGATAAAGGCCGCCGAGGCCGATCGCCTGCAGCGTCAGGGCGATGTTATGGCCCATCATGGCTAACTCCAGGCAGAGGGCTTCATAGGCGTCGTCCTGAAGCTCGGAGAGGGGGAGCTTGCGGGCGTCGTCGATGAGTCCGGAGCGGATGAAGCGGCGCAGGTCGCCTGCGGATTGTCCCGTGTCGGTGTCCACCATCATCACGCCGTTACTGATGGCGAGGGCGAGGAGGCCGAGGAACTCCTCGCTGGCGTCGCCCACGGGCATGAAGAGCGTGGAGCCCGGCGCGTTGGCCATCCAGAGATTGGGCGGCAGCATGTGGGGCGGCTCGGCGGGGAGGTCGAGCCTTCTGTCGCGGATCTTCGTGGTGCTGGCCTGGCAAGTCGCCAGAATCCTCTCGGCATCATCATCGATGGAGCGGAGTTCACGCATCTGAGCGGGAGAGATGTCCCGAGTTCTGGTCACGTAGCAGCCCTCATCATCGGTGAAGAAGAGGACCGGGGTTCCTATGCCGGCGGCCGTGGGGGCCGTCCGCCCGGTGAAGCGTTGGGTGAACTCAGCGTGGCTCTGCGGCCGGGCGGGGCCAAAGGGGACTCCGAAGCTCCAACCGCTGATCCCGGTCGCGGCAGCGATGAGGATCGATCGTTCGAGCTCCGAGAGGGGAAGGGGGGCGTGGTTAGACTGGAAGGCCAGGGGACCTGATGGCAGTGTCATGCCCAGTCCAAAGCGACGGGAGCGTCGTCCGAAGAGAGCCTGAAAGAGTGGGTAGTGGAAACAATGGGCAATTCTACTGCGGTCTGCGTCAGTCATTCAATGCTCCCGTGGTCGGAAATTCGCTAGTGGAGTCGCGCCTTTGCTCAGTCGATATCCATGCCTTCCCAGAAGAAGATCTCTCGGAGATCGGGCTCGGTGTCGTGGACGGGTTCGGGCTGCTCTTCAAAGTACTCCGCGGGTTCTGATGGGGGCCACGATGCAGTGGGTTCGGTCTGGTTTCCCGGCCTGCGGGCATGAGGCGGGGGACCGCCCGGCTGGGAGCCGCCGTTCCCTGAGTTATCCGTGTCGGAGTTGTTGGTCTGCAGCGGTTCACCTAAGACATATCGAGCCGGGCCGCCTTCATGCTCGGCCGAGGTATGTCGATAGACGGTGTGCTCACCCTGGTTGCGGAAGGAGAAGGCCCAGAGGCGCCAGGAGGGGTGATCAAAGTAGCGCCAGTACCACCACTCGTTCTCGGTCTGGTGGTTGAAGCCGATTGGGGCGTGGGCGGCGCCGGGGATGCGAACCCGCAGGCCGCTGGGGTGGCGGAAGCGGAGTGAGGAGGCGTGACGGCCGATACGATCGCCGGGAGACTCCAGTCGATCGATGGCGTTGCCGCCGATGTGCAGGTCGTGGAAGGAGGCCGAGCGCATCCAGG
>SKOF01000210.1 GCA_007120155.1 Thioalkalivibrio sp.
ACGGTGGGACATATACTGGAAAAGACCACGAATGGGACGGTGCAAGAGTTTACCAGTTAGTCAATATAGAAAAAAACTAACCAGAGCCACGCTGAACAAAGAGCTAAGAGTATGGGTTATAAGTTAATTAAATAGATATGAAATTAAAAGTAAAGGAATTAAAAGATGTTGTCTGCCCTGATTGTGAGGGGAAGGGGAAGGTTAGTATTGGTGCACCTGAACCTTACGACATAGAAGAAGAATGTGATAGATGTGGTGGCACAGGAGAGTTGGAGATTGAAGTTGAGTATTGTAGAAAATGCGGAGAAGAATTGGAATGGAATGAGTGGCTCTTTGATTATGATGAAGAAACAGGCACAATGTACCGGTGTGTGAATAAATGTGAGGGCATTATGGAAGATAAGTTAATTAAATAAATATGAAAGAAAAATTAATAAAAATATTTTACCAGTTTCACTGGCAACAAATGGAAAAAGAAATCCATATAAGAAAATTAGCAAATGGATACCTTATAAAGGATATTTATGTTAAAGATGAAGAAGATTTAGCAAAATACTTAGCAATATATCTTAATAATACGGAAGCACAAATACCATTACCAATTTACGAAAAAACACATGAAACACTTACATAACTTAACAGACTTCATCAAAGACCTCTGGTGGTGGGCAACAGACAGAAAACCTTTATGGGAAGATGCTGAACCTTGTGATAGAAAGCTATGCCGTTATTGTGGTAATTATCCATTTAAGAAATAACTATGCCAAACCAACAAAACAACCTAGATAGTGTGGAGGATAGAGATATAAAACATATCGCTATGAATATAGTCCACCAGCTTGGAGATGCTCTGTATGACGCTCTACCTAAAGACATAGCCCACGAACACTTTGTTGATGCTAGGCAAAAAACAAATGATGTCGCTATATATTTTGCTGAAAAGTTAATTCGTAAAATTCTAGCCTCCCACACTCAGGCTGTAAGAAGGGGGTTAATAAAAGAACTCGAAGATGGACAACCAGTTGTGCCACCAGAAACCAAAGAATATTCACAAGGTCGGGCAGACTGCAACGAAGAGTGGTTGGTAACATTATTAACCCTAAAAAACTAACTATGCGAGACTCACAAAAACAATCTATAAGGGAGAAGTTTAAGGAATTCATTTTGCCCGAAACCTACGATAGTTACCAAGGGATGACGTTTGAGCAAGTAGAAAAAATCACAACTTTCTGGCTCACCCTCCTAGAAGAAGAACTAGCCCGTCAAAGAGAGGAGGTGAGGGAGTGGCTTAGATATGCCATACATAATGCTAAAGGCAAAACAGCAGACCAAGAGTTAGCTAGGTTGTTGCGAGATTTAAAAAAAGACGACCTCCTCACTCAATTAGAGGATATAGAAGAATGGGTTGAGGAGGAATTACATATACAGAAAAAAGTGCAAGAAAAAGCAAAAGAAGTGGTCGTTGTTGGAAGAAAGAAAGTTAATGAAATGGTCGAGGATAGAGATATCAGACAAGGAAAGATTGAAGTCCTTTCAGACATTCTCTCCGCTCTCAAAGAAAAGAAAGACAACCTAAACTAACTACCATTATAGTGCATTTTAGTAACATTAAATATAACTAAATATGGAGGATAAACTAGATAAACTAATGATTGCAATTTCTAATTTAATAGAACAGGCAAGACGGCAAGAACAAGAAAGGATATTAGAAATAATATATGAAGAAAAAGGTATTGACTTTACTAGCATAGAACTTCAAAAATACTCAATAAATGATATAAAAGAGATGCTTGAAAAAGCTATTAAAACCCTTAAATAATATATAACTATGACTAAAAAACTAAAAACAATAGAGCAGAAGATAAGAGAGCTTTACCAGTTAATATGTGAATAGATATGAAATATCACAAAGGACACTATAAATTACCTAAGTGGATAAGATGGGCCTTTTTCTCTTGTAGAGATTGCGGGGTAAAACTAAGGAACGCAAGAAGTGGTCGGGGGTTTGGTGTTCCTCACTATACGTTCACCGTGCCCTCAGACGAAGATAAATACAAGCGCACTTCTTACTGTTGCTTAGATTGTGAGATGGATTATGACGAAGATTAACCAACCCACCCTAAAAAACAACTGGCTACGGGAAGAAATTGATAGTTTACAAACATTAAAAACAGACGAAAGGAAAGTAGCAACTTTCGGCGAATGGCAAGCAGAAACCTACGAAGATAAAATGCTAGTAAACGCTGTTATACAATCAATCCAAGACCATTATAAGAATAAATTAAATGAGTAGTATGAATAAAGAACTAATAACAATCGGTTTTGATAAAAATGGAGAGGCGGATTTTGGAATTAACGGGGACTTGGCACAGCTACCCCTTGAAAAAATGAAGCAGTTAAGGGAAATGATACCTGTGGCTATTGGAGTAGCAGAGGATATGTGGAGACGAGAACAAGATGTACTTATAGATATTCGTAACAGGGATGTCACTGGAAGCTGACAATGTTAAAGAGGAGAAATTAAAAACCAATAGTAATTAGTAGTAGAGGATATGAATAAAGAAGAATACACAGCAAAAAAAGAACTCTTAGACCGAATGATAAAAGACGCCAGACTAGATATAAAGAACCTACACAAAAGAAAAATATTAGACATCGCCTTTTACAAAGAAATGATTGAGGAGTTGCAGATTTGGAAGGATATTATTAAAGAGGATTATGAGAGGTTTTAATGATATAATTATATGATAAGGGTAGACAGGGGGAGGGCGGTCCAGCGCTGACTAATAGCTTGTTACTATTATCCCTCTC
>SKOF01000050.1 GCA_007120155.1 Thioalkalivibrio sp.
CACCGCTTCCTCCGGCGTATAACCGGTCAGTCGGGTGAAGGCCGGGTTGACGCGCTGTATCACGCCATCGGAATCGGTGATCATCACGCCTTGCAGGGAGTTCTCGATGATCTGCTCGGCCACGTGCAGACTGCGCCGGGACTGAGCCAGCGCCACGTCCCTCTCCCGTAGCACACGGCCGAGTTCGCGCAGGTAGTCCACCTCGATGCCTGAGAGGATCTCGGCAAAGCTGACAATGCCGATGATCCGGCCGCCGTCCGTCGCACCCACGTGGCGCAGGCCCCGCTCGGCCAGCAAGTCGCGTGTGCGCGCCAGGCTCTCGCTTGCGGGCACCGTGAACAACGGGCGGCTGGCCACCTCACCCAACGGTGAATCTTTCAAGCCGCTTGCCACGAAGCGCACCATATCCCGTTCGGTGACGATCCCTGTGTCGCCGTCCCGGTAATCTACCAGTACGGCGTCAGAGAAGGAGCGGCGCATGAGTTGCGGGGCGTCGGACAGAAGTCGCTCCTCGCCAAGCCGTGGCATGTCCCTCCGCACCACGGAATCCACGGTGCGCAGCGTGAGAAAATGCTCCATGCCCTGATGCACCACAACGTCCGTCTGAGTGATCACGCCCTGAGGCGAACCGTCTCTTTCGTCGACTACCACGAAGTGGCGCACGCCGTGCTTCTGAACTCGTGTCGCCAGGTCCTCCAGGGGCGTGTCCGAAGGAAGGGTGACGACCGGTGAACTCATCACCTGACGGATAGGCCAGTTAATTGCCTCGGGGACCGTAAAGTCCAGGCAGGTGGCATCCCGCTCGGTCCAGATTCCGACCATCTGATCTTCTTCGAATACGACGATGCAACTGCAGTGATGGGTCCACATGCGCTCGGCCGCCTCGTGCAGGGGCGTGGACGGATCGCAACGCAGAATGTTTCGCTGCGCCACCTGCCCCACGGTGGCGCCGGTGCGCAGGGACAGAGCCTTGCCGTCACCCAACTCCACTGCTCGAAAAGCCTGCTGTTTGTTTGTCATCTCAATGTTCCTGACGGGCTGCACACCACAAATACAGGGGTCAAGTCTAGCAATACATAGTAATTCCCGACCAATGACGAGCAAGACGGGGTCGGACTGCGACGAAGGGGGCGACACGCGGTCAGACCCGGAAACCCGATCAGCGGACTGAC
This sequence comes from Thioalkalivibrio sp., assembly GCA_007120155.1. Classification (GTDB taxonomy): domain Bacteria; phylum Pseudomonadota; class Gammaproteobacteria; order Ectothiorhodospirales; family Ectothiorhodospiraceae; genus Thioalkalivibrio_A. The sequence goes on from SKOF01000050.1 coordinate 1,173, forward strand.
CGGACGGGGCGGCGCGACCGACGGCCCCCCGGGATGGTGCGGGTGCATCCCCCGACCCGACATGGCGCTGTGTACGCCCAATGGCGAGGCGTACCGTTGTGTTCTTGACATTACGGCATTACCTGCTAGTTAACGTAGATGCAGTAGAGATTACAACTTCAATAAACTCTACACCGGGGGTGTGCCATGAAGCGCAAGGTCTCCCCTGCCGCACACGCCGGTATCCTCCTTCTTGTGAGCCTCCTGTTCGCCTCACTGCTCGCGGTGGCGGCGTCCGCACCCGCCCCGCTTACGCCGCAGGGGGTGATCGACGGACATTACATCGTGGTGCTGAGGCCCGACGTGCACGACCCGGGCGCGGTCGCGCGTGATCTCGCCCGGCAGCACGGTTTCGAGGCCGGGTTCGTCTATGCCCATGCCCTCAAGGGCTTCTCCGCTGCACTGAGCCCCAGGAGCGCGGAAGCCCTGCGCCGCAACCCGCTCGTGGACTTCATCGAGGCCGACCAGATGGTCCGGATCATGTCCCAGTCGGTCCCCACCGGGATCCGGCGGGTCTTCGCCATGGATAATCCGGGGCTCGGAATCGACGGGGTGGACGATTGGCGGGTGGATGCCGATGTCGCCGTGCTCGATACCGGCATCGACGCGACGCATCCCGATCTCCACGTCGTGACGAGCGTCGACTGCTCCGGCGGCAGCCCGTGGGTCGGAAGCTGCAAGAGCGGCGGCGACGATGGTAACGGACACGGCACGCACGTCGCCGGCACGATCGCGGCCATCGACAACGGCATCGGCGTCGTCGGGGTCGCCCCGGGGGCGCGCCTGTGGTCGGTCAAGGTGCTGCGCAACGACGGTTCGGGCTACATGTCCTGGATCATTGCCGGAATCGACTGGGTGACGGCGCGGGCCGACACCATCCGCGTCGCCAACATGAGCCTGGGCTGCGAGTGCACGAGCCAGGCCCTCGATCAGGCCATCAGCAACTCGGTGAAGGCCGGTGTGAGCTATGCCGTCTCGGCCGGCAACAGTGCAAAGGACGCGGAGAGCTTCAGCCCCGCCAGGCATCCGGATGTCATCACGGTATCCGCGCTCGCTGACTTCGACGGCCTGCCGGGCGGAGAGGGTGCGTCCACCTGTCGCCAGGACACGGACGACACGCTCGCCAACTTCAGCAACTTCGGCCGGCTGATCGATATCGCCGCCCCCGGCGTATGCATTCTCTCGACCTGGCCGGGCGCGGCCTACCGCACCCTGAGCGGCACCAGCATGGCCGCGCCGCACGCCGCCGGCGCCGCCGCGATCCTGGTGGCAAGTGGCATCGCGAACCCCGAACAGGTGCGTGCCGAACTGACCCAGGCCGGCAACCTAGATTGGGTGGATACCTCCGGAGACGGTTACCACGAGCCGCTGCTCGACGTCGGCGACGGCAATCTCTTCGCGCCGGCGATGGTGGCCGGCACCGCCGCCCAGCCCGGCGAGGCGGTCGCCTCGGTGACCATCCACAGCCCCGCCAACGGCGCCTCGTTCCTGGTCGGCGATCACATCCTGTTCAAGGGTGAGGCCGACGACGGCGAGGGCGTCGATCTCTCGTCGTCCCTGCGCTGGACATCGAGCATCGACGGCGAGATCGACACAGGCGCGAGCTTCACCGCCCAGCTCACTGCGGGTGAACACACGATCACGGCGCAGATCGAAGAGCCCGCCGCGAGCGCCAGCGTTGTCATCACCGTGAGCGAGGCGGGTACCGGGGCCCTGTTGGTCGAATCGATCAGTTACCAGACCTCAGGCGGACGGAACAGCGACCGCCACCTCACCGTCACGGTCGCGATCGCCGATGCCGATGGACATCCCGCCGGTGGCGTGAGCGTCGAGGTCGTCGTCGCCAATACTACGACCGGTGCCTCCTGGCAAGGCACCTCTACGACCGACTCGAACGGCAACGCCTCGTTCAGCATCAACAACCACCCGGCGGGCTGCTACGAGACGAAGATCGTCACGCTCAACGGCGAAGATCCGGGAGCGTATGAAGACCCGGGATACTGCAAGTAGAACTGACGGTCGCCGGGATTTAGCCGCGCCGTGGTCGATCCTTGAAAGAGGGGCCGGGGTGCAGGGAACAACCGGGTCAGAGGGCAATTGCTGCTAATACCGGTGGCTATTGCTCTCTGACCCGGTTTTCGTTCAGCAAGTTAGGGGAATAACGGGACCTGACCAGTCCAGGCCATTGGATGTTGATGTAAGGATTTCGTGTTGTCGCCCGCAGAAGACCGTTGAACGAGCTGTCCTGGCATTGAAATGCCGGTTCCAGGGCGGCGCCCACGCCGCGCGCCAATCCCCACTACCTGCCTGACCACGTCCGGCACATCACCCAACAGTGGCACAAACGGGAGCGAAACGAAGGGGTCGTTCCACGGCAATTTATGAGGGTAAGTGAGAACAACCGCGATCAGTGATTGTGAGCGGGCGAGATGTGCGTGACGGAAGAATAGAAAAATTAAGAGGATAGGAGAAGGTGGTAGACCGATTTCTGCAGCGCAAGAATCGATCTGTCACCATTTATTCTTGTTCAAACCCATGTTGACTGTCCGGAAAAGAGTTTTTATTCTTCCCATACCTGAATCACAAGAATAAGAATAAGAACTGAATCACAAGAATAAGAATAAATGGCTGATAACGGGACCGTCCTGCCGTGGCGGTCGATAATAAAAACAGCGGGAGATTCCCCTTTGCTTCCAGAGATCCTGCCTCTCGTCGCCGGATGGCGGCGCGTAATGAACAGTCAAGCCCCCGCCACGCATAGCCGCGCTTTATTGCCGGCACTGCTTGCCATTCTCTTTCTCGCACTGCCCGCTGTCGCCGTCGCACAGCTTTCGGTGACGCCGATCACCTGGGACGTGGTGGGTCTGGATCACAATCGGCCGTTGAGCGAAGGGCCGGAACTGTTTCCGGTCGGGGCAAGTGTATGCTCGGACAGCGGGACCGGTACTGACCCGGTCACGGCCGAGTTCAGTTGGGACGGTCCGGATTCCGACGCCGGAACGCCCGACGACTGGATCATCAGCCGTCCCGGTTCCCTGACGGTACTGGAGTTCGATCCGCTGGAGGCCGGCGAGTGCGTGGACGCGTATTTCGAGATCCAGGTGATTCGTGGCACCGACGCGTTCGAAGTTGCCCGCGAGTACCGGATTACCGCCACCGCAGGCCCCGAGATTGCCGTCACGCCGACCCCGCGACAGATCTTCGTCGAGCGGCTGGTATCGCAGAACCGCAACCGGACCCTGAGCATCCGCTGGGGCCGGCAGGCCGACGGCTCGGACTGGCAATTGCTCGGTGGCGGTTCCTCACTCAATCTGGAGGTTGGCGAGACTTACTTCATCGAGCTGAGTACCGAAACCGCGACCGCCTATGAGCAGATCGAGTCGTTCCTCACCTTGTCAAACACCATATTCCAGGTGCTCTCGGTCAGTACCGATTACTCGACCCGCAATTTCGATCCCCTCATTCCGGACCCGAATCCCAGCCTGTACGGCGATGGCTGCCAGTGGGACCCGGACCCGAACAGCCCGAACTACCTGTCGTGCCTGGCGACCGGCAAGGCCGGCGGCACGGTCACGACCGTCTATCAGATCCGCATCGTTTCCGGCGGCGGTGATCGTATCAACCTGGAAGCCCTGATCTACGACTTTTCCGGTTCCAGCTTCCACTACAACACCGACTTCGTTCGCTCGCCCGGAGAGTTGGTGGTATTCACCCCCAGCGCGCCGGAGTTCAGAAAGCGATTCATTCCCGGCACAATCGGGGCCGATGGCATCGCCACGGTCCGGTTCACGATCTCCAATCCGAACCCGATTCCCCAAACCGGGTACTCTTTCACCGACACCCTTCCGGCCGGCATGGAAGTGGCCGCAGATCCCAACCTTTCGAACAGTTGCGGTGGCAGCACGAATGCCTCCGCCGGCGGCAGTGCCATATCACTGGCGGGCGGGGAGCTGGAAGCCAACAGCTCCTGTACCATTCTGGTCGACGTGACGGTGCCGGAGGATGCCGGCGCCAGCTATCCGCTGACGCTGGAGAACAGCGTCGATTTGCGGGTCGGCGATCCGGGCGATCCCGAATTCACGGTCAATGCCACCGCCGAGCTGGAAGTCACCGAGTTCCCGCCACCGCCACAGGTTTGCACGCCGAATGCGCTGGTGGCCTGGGACGGCTTCGACAGTGCGTCGACTCCCACTGCGACCGCCGATCCCGAGAACCGATCTCCGGCCGCCTCGGGCGGGGCGGGCCTGACCTTTTCGACCGCGACCATCTCCGGGCGCAGCGTCTGGAACGCGCGAGCCAACACCGCCAACCAGAGCCTGTCCCAGGCGCTTTCGTCCAATGCCTACTACCAGTTCAGCCTGAATACCGTCGGCCTGGATACCGTGGACTTCGCGCTGGAGGCATTCCGCCAGAACGTCAACGCGCCCGAGTCGCTGACGCTGTTCTGGGGTGCGGACGCATCCAGCCTCACCCAGTCGGCGACGCTCACTCCGGTGCCCACCCGTTCCAACTCCGTCGGGTTCCGCAACCTTCGCGCCTCGGGGTTGGGCAACCTGGACGACGGCACCGGCGGTGGCGACGGCATTACCGTGTTTCGCGTCTATGCTTATGGCGCCTCGGGCACCAACCAGGATGTCAGCGTCCTGGATGTAATGATTTCCGACGGAGATACCTGCACCGATGCCGATCCCTCGACCGCGCCGGATCCTCCGCAGGTCAGCAAGCGCTTCGAGAGCCCACCCGGAACCGAAACAAGTTCGGCAGGGCTGGGCCAGGAGCTTCGGTTGCTCTTTACCATCACCAACCCGAACGCGGCGCTCGGGCTGACCGGCCTGCGCCTGGTCGACGCGCTGCCGCCGGGACTCGAGGTTGTGCCCGACACTTTCGACAACAACTGCACTGGCGGGGTCTGGGCCGAAGACCCGCAGGGCGTGCTGGTGCTCGAAGACAGCAGCATTAACGCCTCGGCTACGTGCACGCTGGCAGTCGACGTGCGGGCAACCTCGGTGGGCGGGCTGACCAATCTCAGCGACCCGATCGATGCCAACGAGACGCTGGCGGGCAATTCGGCCCGAGCCAGCGTTACGGTCGACGCGCCGTCGGAGACTCCCTCGATGGTCAAGTTCTTCGAGCCCAACCCGCTGTTCGATCCCGCCGGCTCCACGCGCCTGGTCTTCCGCATCACCAACAACGACAGTTCAGATGTGATTGAGCAGGTCGGCTTCAGCGATACGTTGCCGGACGGTCTGGTGCTGGCAAACCCGCTGGCCGACGAGGCCACCGGCAACTGCGGGTCGCCGACAGTCAGCAGAACCGCAGCCGATCTCCTTGAGGTATCCGGCGCGACGGTGCCGCCGAGTACCGTCTGCGAGATTTCAGTGGATGTGGAACTGGCCGATCCGGGCTTGGAGTTGCCGGCGTGGTTCGAGAACGTTTCCGGCCCGGTCCGCCATGTCTTCAACGGCGTGACCATCGAGGGTAATCAGGCCACGGCCACGCTGTTGGTCGATGAGCCCATTCCCTCGGTGGGGCTGCTGAAGCAGGTCGGCCTGACGTCCGACATCGATGGCGCCTGGTCCGACTACGTGGGCGTGGCGCTGAACACCGATGTCTATTTCAGGTATGCGGTCGAGAACATCGGCGAGAGCGAACTGTCGGCCATCTCGCTGTCTGACCCCGAACTTGGCCTTGACCTTTCCAACTGTGTCTGGACCGATACGCAGGGCAATGCGCTGGGACAGGGTTTTGTACTGCCGGTGGCCGACTTCGCCGATCCGGAAGCCCACATCGCAGTATGCATTGCCGGGCCCGAGACCGTGGCTCAGGCCGTGGAGTTGACCACATGGGCAACCGTGCAGGCCACGGCCCCGACCGGCGACGTGCAGGGCAGCGACGATGCCACGGTCGCGACCGCCGCGCTGGACGTGGTGAAAAGCGCCGATCCGGAGCAGTTCGAGGCCGCGGGCGAGACGATCAGTTACACCTTCACGGTCACCAATTCCGGCCCGGCGATCCTGAGCGGACCGGTGCTGATCGACGACCCGCTGATCCCGGATGTGAGCTGTCCGCCGGTGTCGAGCATTGGTGACAACGACAATTTCTTCTCGCCTGACGACGGTGAGCTGGTCTGCACCGGCACCTATGTCACCACCGAGGAGGATGTCAGCGCCGGCCGGGTGGAGAATACGGCAACGGCCACTGCGGGAGCCGGAACGCCATCGGCCCCGGCCATCGAATCGGAGCCCGACACTGCGATTACCGCCATAGGCGGGGGGATGGAGTTGCCCCCGATTGAATCTTCCGATGAACCGGTGCCGATTCCGGTTGGCGGTGGCTGGGCGCTGTGGTTGCTGCTGGCATTGATCGGCGCTGCCGGAATAATCGGACCGAATTGGCGGCAGCGTCGGCCCGGGGCCTGCTGAACGAATCCGGGCGATGGGGTCGGTCGTAGGAGTCAGTCGAGATATGGGGGAGGTTCAACTTGACGCCTGTGCCTCCTCTCGGAGTGACGGGGGTCAAGTCTAGCATTGTATAGTAGTCAGAGAATCCGACTCAGATAGAGAATATGGCTCATGCTAGAAGATGTTCCACTCTTGGCCCGGATTTCCGTGATCATTCTCGCTGCTCTAATTACTAGCTAATGCTAGACTTGACCCCTGTGTTGCTTTCGGATTTCCGTGATCATTCTCGCTGCTCTAATTACTAGCTAATGCTAGACTTGACCCCTGTGTTGCTCTGGTCGTCCTGACGTTTGTTTCATTCACCGCAAGGTTCGGTAAGGCAACGGATCCCGGCCGGACAAAAGAAAGGGAACGAAGGGCCGATACACCCTCCGTTCCCTCATTTCGTCTCCCGGCCTGCCGCCCTCCCTGGCGGCACTCGGGAGAGTTTACGGCTCGATCACTCCAGGTCGAAGCGGTCCGCGTGCATCACCTTGTTCCAGGCACTGATGAAGTCGCGCACGAACTTTTCCCTGTTGTCATCCTGGGCGTAGACCTCGGCGTAGGCGCGCAGGATCGAGTTGGAACCGAACACCAGGTCCACCCGGGTCGCGGTCCATTTGAGCGCGTCCGACTTGCGATCCCGGATCTCGTAGTGCGCCCCCGCCGGCTTCCAGATATTGCCCATGTCGGTCAGGTTGAGGAAGAAGTCCTGGCTCAGGGCGCCCTCGCGGTCGGTGAAGACGCCATGCTTCGCGCCGCCGTGATTGGTGCCCAGCACGCGCATGCCGCCGACCAGGACCGTCATCTCTGACGCGGTCAGACCCATGAGCTGCGTGCGGTCGAGCATCAGCTCCTCGGCGCTCACGACATAGTCCTTCTTCAGCCAGTTGCGATAGCCGTCGTGGATCGGTTCCAGCACCGAGAACCCGTCCGCGTCGGTCATCTCCTCGATCGCGTCGCCACGGCCCGGGGAGAAGGGCACGGTCACGTCGAAGCCGGCGGCCCTGGCGGCCTGTTCGATGCCGACGTTGCCGGCAAGCACGATCACGTCGGCAACACTGGCCCCGCTTTCCGCCGCGATTGGCTCCAGTACCGAGAGCACCTTCTGAAGGCGGGCGGGCTCGTTGCCTTCCCAGTCCTTCTGCGGCGCGAGGCGAATGCGCGCGCCGTTGGCGCCGCCCCGGTAGTCCGACTGGCGGAAGGTGCGGGCGCTGTCCCAGGCGGTGGAGACCATCTCGGCAACGGACAGTCCAGAGGCCGCGATCTTCGCCTTCACGGCATCCACGTCATAGCCGGTGCTGCCGGCGGGAACCGGGTCCTGCCAGATCAGGTCCTCGGCGGGGACCTCTGGGCCGATGTAGCGGGCCTTGGGACCCATGTCGCGATGGATCAGCTTGAACCAGGCGCGGGCGAAGGTTTCCGATAAATCGGCCGGGTCCTTGTGGAAGCGTTCGGAGATCTTGCGGTAGACCGGGTCCATTTTCATGGCCATGTCGGCATCGGTCATGATCGGCTTGTGGCGGATCGACGGGTCCTCCACATCCACGGGCTTGTCCTCCTCGCGGATGTCGACGGGTTCCCACTGCCAGGCGCCGGCGGGGGATTTCTTCAGCTCCCACTCATGGCCGAACAGCATGTCGAAATAGCCGTTGTCCCATTCCGTCGGATGCGTCGTCCAGGCGCCCTCGATGCCGGAGGTCACGGTGTCGCGGCCCACGCCGCGGCTGCTGTGGTTCATCCAACCCAGGCCCTGTTCGGCCACGTCCGCGCCTTCGGGGCTCGGGCCCAGGTTCTCGGCCCGGCCGTTGCCGTGAGTCTTGCCGACGGTGTGGCCGCCGGCGGTGAGCGCCACGGTCTCCTCGTCGTTCATCCCCATGCGGGCGAAGGTCTCGCGCACCTGTGCCGCGGTCTTGAGCGGATCCGGCTTGCCGTTCACGCCTTCGGGGTTCACGTAGATCAGACCCATCTGCACAGCGGCCAGGGGGTTCTCCATGGTCGAAGGATCTTCGACGTTGCCGTAACGCTCGTCGCTGGGCGCCAGCCACTCCTTCTCGGCACCCCAGTAGGTGTCCTTCTCGGGATGCCAGATGTCCTCGCGGCCGAAGCCGAAGCCGAAGGTCTTGAGGCCCATGGACTCATAGGCCACGTTGCCCGCCAGAATGATCAGGTCGGCCCAGGAGAGGCGGTTGCCGTACTTCTTCTTGATCGGCCACAGCAGACGGCGGGCCTTGTCGAGGTTGGCGTTGTCGGGCCAGGAATTCAGGGGCGCGAAGCGCTGGTTGCCGGTGTTGGCGCCACCGCGACCATCGGCCATGCGGTAGGAGCCGGCTGCGTGCCAGGCCATGCGGATCATGAGACCGCCGTAGTGGCCCCAGTCCGCCGGCCACCAGTCCTGGCTGTCGGTCATCAACGCCTCGACGTCCCGCTTGACCGCGTCATAGTCCAGCGATTTGACCGCCTCGCGGTAGGAAAAACCCTTGTCCATCGGGTTGGTCTTGGTGTCGTGCTGATGCAGGATGTCGAGATTCAGCGCATTGGGCCACCAGTCCATGTTCGATGTGCCCACCGCGCTGTGTGCTCCATGCATTACCGGGCATTTGCCGGCTGTGCCGGTGTCTTGTGTGGACATGTGTTCCTCCTGGTCGTGCTCGGTGAGTGTGTAAACGGTTGCTCAAGAACCACTGTAGTGGATGGCATTCAGGAAATAGAGTGAAATCTATATATGGCCTGGATAGCCTGGGCCTATCACCGCTTCCGGTCGAAGCAGTGAAAGGGTCGTGAAGGGGTCAAGTCTAGCAATGTATAGTAATTGGAGAAGGATCCAGGAACTTCGTTCTCTTCACAGATCAGGAAATCACGTCTCTGAGGGGATGACGGGGTCGGATCACTGCAACCATCTAGCTGTAATCTCTCAATAGGTTGTTCATCCGGAGGGTTGCTGCGATGCAGGGGCCTTCTCGTAGGCGCCCCGCCTCGGCACCGCGGGGCGCCCTATGGATTGCCACACCCATAGGGCGG
>SKOF01000233.1 GCA_007120155.1 Thioalkalivibrio sp.
AAGTTGGACGTAAGCGAGAGCTATGGGCGTGTTCGTCGTGCCTATGACGAGTACACTATCCCTACCGGAGATGAGCTTGGTACTTCGGCCATTGTGCAGTTTATGAAGCTGCCTAAGGGTGCTCGTATTGTCGACGCTCGTTGGGTGGGTCCGAACATCACGGCGGGTGCGGCCAACATCGGCTGGGCAGCTAACGGTGTGGATGATGCGGACGCAGACGGCCTTTTTGCAGCCGCTGTGACAGCCATGTCTGCCGCCAAGGATTTAAAGCTTACCGCTGTAGCTACCGGCTACAATAAGAAGTTTGGCGCTGAGACTCAGCTTCAGGCAGCTATTTCTACTCTCACCGACGATGGTGGTGGGGAGAAGTTGGCCTTGGAAGTGTTTTACATTGTAGACTAAGAAGTTAGGGGTGGTCTCTTATGGCAACAAGTCCTGTTGAGATTTGCAATAGTGCTTTGATTAAAGTAGGGGCTGCCCGCATTACGTCTTTGTCCGATGGGACGAAGGCGGCTTTAATTTGCAATGAGCAGTATCCGAAGCTTCGCCGGGAGGTGCTTAGACAGCACCCCTGGAATTTTGCGATACGTAGGAAGGCATTGGCCGCAAGTGTAGTGGAGCCCGAGTATGATTACTCGAAGGCTTTTGTGATACCGTCGGATGTGCTGCGTATTTTATCGACTGATTTACCTCGTCATTTGGAGTGGGTGGTTGAGCAGAATTCATCTGGTCAGCGGGTACTTTTGACAGATTCTGACACGTGTAAGATCCGCTACATTAAGGACGTTACCGACACGACAATTTACAGTGCGGACTTTGAGGAGTCTTTAGCTTTGCGGATGGCGGTGGATTTGTCTTATGCGTTGGCTCAGTCGACGAGTTTAACGAGGGAGCTTCAGAGGCAGTACCGGGAGTCTTTGGCGATTTCTCGTAGTATTGATGCACAGGAGGGCTCGGTTGAGGAGTTTGAAGATGGCGAGTGGCTTGAGGTTAGGTACTAGTGCCACGTTATAACGACATTTTGCATAGTTTTTTAAACGGTGAGGTGAGCCCGAGGCTTTACGGGCGCACGGATTCGGAGACGTACAAGCGTTCCTGTCGGACTGTACAAAACATGCTTGTCATGCCTCAGGGCGGTGTTAAGCGTAGGCTTGGCAGCGAGTATGTGGAGCATGAGTTTCCTGCAGCCCTTGCCGATACAGCGCCTGTATCTATCACTGCGGGTGCTCGGGTGATACCTTTTCAGGTGTCTCGTACAGAGAGTTATTTGGTGGTATTGCCTGGGCGTTTGTTACCGGATGGTAGTGAGCCGGATCGTGTGGCGGTGCATGTGTATCATGTCCAAACAGGGACTTGGCGTACTGTTACGCATTTGATTTTTGCTGGCCCTTCTCATAATACATACAACACACTTTTTGCAGATCCTGATTTTTTAAAAGACATACAGTACGCGCAGACCAATGATTTATTGGTAATGGTACATAAGGATGCGCCACCGCTGACACTTTTCCGCACAGGTGTGGGTCAGTTTAAGCTAAATACTTTCTGGATGAATGCGGTAACGGGTGGTCTTCGTGGCGCCGGAGGTGGGGGGACACCAAACGACAATTCGTTTAGGTGTTTTCCTTATTTAGAGTCTTTACCAAATGCCATTAACATTACATCTTCGGCGGTTACGGGCTCTGCTGTAAATTTGACGACAACGACCAATTTTTTCTCAGCGTCTCATGTAGGCACTATTTTTGCCTTCCAGGACGGGGGTACGGTTGGTTACGCAAGAATTTCGGCTTTTGCTACCGCTCAGTCAGTAACGGCGGATGTTTTATCATCTCTGCCTGCGGCTGCTACGAGTGGAATGAAAACTTGGCGTGAGTCGGCGTGGAGTGATTTGCGTGGGTATCCTCGGGCGGTTACGTTTTTTGATGGGAGGATTATTTTTGGGGGCACGAGGGCCGATCCGGACACTCTTTGGGCATCTAAGTTATTTAATATTTATGAGATGTCGAACAAGGCTATTTTAGATCCGGCATCGGATGTGACCGCGAGTGACCCTGTGGTGGCTGAGTTGTTTGCCAATGAGGCCAACGAGATACAGTGGCTTCGTGGGGGGAATGTGTTGTTGGTCGGTACTCGTGGCAGAGAGTACAGTGTATCGGACATTAGCCCGGAGGGCACTAGGGTTAAGCCCCAGACGAGTCAGGGCAGTGAGTATGTGCAGCCTGTGGTAGTGGAGGAGTCTCCGGTATATGTGCAGCGTGGATTTCGCAAGCTTCGTCGTATGCAGTTTGATTATCGCATAGAGGGGTACACGGCGGATGATTTGTCTTTGTTGGCGGAGCATTTACCAAGAATTGATTTTGCCACAGGGGCTGCGACCCAAAATGAGATTAAGAGGTTAGCTTTTCAGCAGTTGAACAACACTGTCTTGTGGGCTCTTCGTACAGATGGCTCTTTGATTGCGTCTACATTGAGTAGAGAGACCAACTCCAATGCTTGGCACAGGCATATTTTGGGGGGTGACGTTACTGTTTTGGACATAGCCGCTGTAGGGGACAGACAGGGTCACAGCGATGATTTGTACATAATTGCGAGCAGATATGGCCGTATTCAAATAGAAAAGATCCAATCTGATTTTTTCCACGATACTTTGTATGAGGAGAATTCTTTTCAGGAGAACGAGATACCCATCTTTTTGGATGGTGCGGAGGTGTTTGAAAAGCCCAGTTTAACCCCCGACTTTTTTGCAAGCTTTCGCTCAAGTAAAGACGCGGATATTGCCGGAGGATCGGCCACGGGGACTAC
>SKOF01000409.1 GCA_007120155.1 Thioalkalivibrio sp.
CGCCACTCTTCCGGCGTGGCTACACCAAAGAAGCGCAGACAGGCTTCCACAATGCCGGGTTTATTCCTGGCATCGATACGGCACTTTGGGATTGCCCCGGCCGACATCATTTCCTTGACCGGCAACTCCTCCAGCCACTCGACCCAGCCGGCATGGGACTGTGCGGCCTCCAGGCGGGCGCAATGTTCCCGGTACTTGGCCTCCCGGGCCAGCCAGAAGCCGGCGTTACCACCCAGCACCCGTTCCAGGCGCATGGCGGCATCCTCACTCAATGGGACCTTGCCCTTGATGAGCTGGTTGACGTGCTTTGGGCTGTAGCCCAGACGGGCGGACAGTTCGGATTGTGTCCAGCCCCGCTCATCCAGGAGGTCGACGATGGTCTCGCCAGGGGGGGAGACCCAGTCTGGCGCAAAGGGAGCGCTTGTCTCAGTCATGATAGTCTCCGATGAATTCGATACAGATGATGGTGACCTGTGACCAGTCGATGCCACCGGCGATATCTCGTGGGCAAGGATCATGGGCCGGGCGAAACACCAACCGGCTTCCTCCGGCCAGATTCAGGGCGAACTGCCCTTTCCTGTCTCCCTTGAGCGGATGCGGATTGCCCGTAACCAGGCCCGTGACGGCGGCAGCGGCTTCGAGGTCAGAGAGCCTTGCCCGAAGCTTTTGCGCGCAGACCGACCCGAGCTTCTTCTCGGCGACGGCCCGCTTTTCACACAAGTCCCGAATCTTCTTGTCCCTGAAGAGGATCTCCAAGCGAGTCTCCGAATTGTACTTATATTTACCTGATAGGTAAATATATAATTGCCAGAGAAGTTACGCAATGAGTTACACACAGCGCATGCAGGACCTGATCCACGCCTATGTCGACAAGTTCGGTGAAGGACCGCCGATCTGGCTCGTGCCGGAAGACGAGGCCGTGCACCTGATAGAGGAGGCGCTGAAGAGCGGCGAAGAGATCCGCGACGAGGACGTGACTGACCCGGACCTACCGCCGGATGCCCTGACATAGAGGGATGGAGACATCTGGGCACCTCTATCAGGTGCACGGCTGAGGGCTCGATGAATCTTCGATGCGATGAACTCATTGATGCCTGAAGGGTGTTGGGTGTCCCGGTGTTGTTGTTGGGTGTCCCGGTGTTGTTGTTGTGTTGATGCCTGAAGGGTGTTGGGGTACCGGAAAACGCGCTATGTCATGGGTCAGGTGCGCCAGGCGTTCGAGAAGCAGATGGGGGATGGGGGCGGGGGTTCGACTGGAGTACCACCCACTTGACCTGGGCCGGGCGATTCACTATGATTTTGTCTTACAAGTAAGACAAATTAGTATCAGATGTCTTACTTGTAAGACATTTTTGAGAAGACCATGGCCAAGAAAAGCACGCGCAGCTATTCCCGCTATACCCGGCAGGCCCTGAGCCTGCTGGGCATGCTGGTGCGCGCCGGACGCACCGAGCGGAAGATGACCGCCCAGGAGTTGGCGGATCGGGCCGGGATTTCCCGCGACATGCTGTATCGCATCGAGAAGGGTGACCCGCGCTGCGAGCTCGGGGCGGCCCTCGAGGTGGCCGTGATTGTCGGGGTGACCCTGTTCGAGCCCGAACTGGCCGGCCTGCAGGCGCGCAGCCGGGAAATAGCGGACAGGCTCGCCCTGCTGCCCAAGGCCGTGCACAAGCGGGTCGGCGAGGTGAAGGATGACTTCTAGCCCCGTCGGCTCCAAACCCCAAGCGCCCGGCGAGGCCTATGTCTGGGTCTGGCTGCCGGGGCAGGTGGAGCCGGTGGTGGCCGGGCGTCTTGCGCCGACGGCGCAGGGGCTGCAATTCAATTACGGCCAGAGTTACCTGGCGCGGGACGATGCGATTTCCCTGTATAGCCCGGAGCTGCCCCTGCAGCGCGGCAGCCTGCCGCTGTTGCCGGGTCTGAGCATGCCCGGCTGTTTGCGCGATGCCTCGCCCGATGCCTGGGGGCGGCGCGTGATCATCAATCGTCTGCTGGGGGTGAAGGGCCGGGATGCGGACACCGCCGCGCTGGATGAACTGAGCTATCTGCTGGAATCGGGTTCCGACCGTATCGGCGCCCTGGATTTTCAGCGTTCGGCCACCGAGTATGTGCCGCGGCAGGCGGCGCGGGCGACGCTGGAGGAACTGCTGGAATCCGCCGAGCGGGTGGAAAAGGGGCTGCCGCTGTCGCCGGAGCTGGCGCAGGCTTTACAGCATGGCACCTCCATCGGCGGCGCGCGGCCCAAGGCGCTGATCACAGATGGCGAACGCAAATACATCGCCAAGTTTTCCAGCACCACCGATCTGTACAGTGTGGTCAAGACCGAGTTCATTGCCATGCGCCTGGCGGCGTTGGCGGATATCGATACCGCCCCGGTCAGGCTGGCGCAAGCCTCGGGCAAGGACGTGTTGCTGGTGGAGCGCTTTGATCGGATGTCCACGCCGGCGGGCTGGCAGCGCAAGGCCATGGTGTCGTCACTGACCCTGCTGGGTCTGGACGAGATGATGGCCCGTTACGCCAGCTATGAACAGTTGGCGGAGATCATTCGTCACCGCTTTGCGCAACCGAAGGCGACGTTGCGCGAGCTGTTTGCGCGGCTTGTGTTCAATATCCTCTGCGGCAATACCGATGACCATGCCCGAAATCACGCCGCCTTCTGGGACGGACAGCACTTACGCCTTACCCCGGCGTATGACATTTGCCCGCAGCACCGCGCCGGAAACGAGGCCACCCAGGCCATGTTGATACGGGGCGATAATCGCTTCAGCCGGCTGGACGTGTGTCTGGCCGCGGCAGACCAGTTTCTTTTGTCGGATGCAGACGCACGCACCATCATCGACGGCCAGATCGAGAGCCTTCATCGGCATTGGGACGGGGTATGCGAGGAAGCGGGCCTCTCTGAAGTGGATAAGGCCCTGCTGTGGAAGCGGCAGTTCCTGAATCCGTTTGCGCTGGAAGCGTCAGATCCCGTTGTCCACGGAATGTGAACAACAGTCCATTTTGTACACTCGGTTTCCGCGAGGCACTTGACGCCACGATGCGTGTTGGATTGCCCGGTGGGCGGGAGATCCGTATCGTGTCCCTGCCTGCGCTGACGATACTCAAACTCATGGCCTGGACCGACAGAAGACTGAGCCAACCGGGAAAGGACGCCTACGATTTGGCAGGCATACTGAGAAACTACCTGGATGCCGGTAACAAGGGCCGGCTTTACGCAGAGGCGGCGCACCTGCTGGATACGCCTGACTTCGACTACGAACTGGCCGGCGCCTGGCTGCTCGGATATGACATGGCGCAGTTGCTTCCAGCGACCGCCCGGGCGCCGGTTGCCGAGATCCTGGCCAGGGAGAGCCATTCGAGCGGCCCCGTCGAACTTGTCGGTGACATGCCCATTGAGGCTCCTCGCGCGCTTGCGCTGCTGCAGAATCTGAAGAAGGAAGTTCGACACACATGACCCCCGCCAACATCGTCCAGAAGCTCTGGAACTACTGCAACGTCCTGCGCGACGACGGCATGTCCTACGGGGACTACGTGGAGCAGCTCACCTACCTGCTGTTTCTCAAGATGGCCGACGAGCGCACCCAGGCGCCGTACAACCAGCCCAGCATCGTGCCGCAGGCGTATGGCTGGCCCGGCCTGATCAAGAAGGACGGGGACGAACTGTTCGATCACTACCGCCATGCCCTGGATGCGCTGGGCAAGGAGAAGGGGCTGCTCGGGCTGATCTTCAACAAGGCCCAGAACAAATTCCAGGACCCGGCCAAGCTGCGCCGCCTGCTGGTGGACCTGATCGACAAGGAAAACTGGTCGGTGATGAGCGCCGACGTGAAGGGCGATGCCTATGAAGGCCTGCTGGAGAAGAACGCCCAGGACACCAAGTCGGGCGCCGGCCAGTACTTCACCCCGCGCGCGCTGATCAAGGCCATGGTCGATGTCATGGCCCCGGAACCCGGCGAGACCGTCGCCGACCCGGCCTGCGGAACCGGCGGATTCCTGCTCGCCGCGCATCAGTACCTGGTGGATCACTACCCCAACATGACCAAGCCGCAGAAGAAGGCGCTCAAGAACGAGACCTTCAAGGGCTGGGAGCTGGTGCAGAGCACTGCGCGGCTGTGCGCCATGAACCTGCTGCTGCACGGCATCGGCGACCAGGAGTACGAGCCCGTCGTGGTGGCCGACGCACTTGCCGCGGACCCGGTCGAGCGCTTCGATGTGGTCCTGGCCAATCCGCCCTTCGGAAAGAAAACAGCACCACCATCGTGGGAGAGGAAGGCAAGGTCAGCAAGGAGCGCGACATCGTCGAGCGTGACGACTTCTGGGCGACCACCTCCAACAAGCAGCTCAACTTCGTCCAGCACATCAAGACCCTGCTCAAGGTCAACGGCCGCGCCGCCGTGGTGGTGCCCGACAACGTGCTGTTCGAGGGCGGCGCCGGCGAGACCATCCGCCGCAAGCTCCTGCACGAATGCGACGTCCACACCCTGCTCCGCCTGCCCACCGGCCTGTTCTACGCCCAGGGCGTGAAGGCCAACGTGCTGTTCTTCGACAAGAAGCCGGCCTCCGAAACGCCATGGACGAAGAAGCTCTGGATCTACGACCTGCGCACCAACATGCACTTCACGCTCAAGACGAATCCGATGAAGCGGGAGGATCTGGATGAGTTTGTGGCGTGCTATGCAGGGGCTGTTCGCGGCGGGGTCGCCGCTCCTACGGTCGGCAGCCGACATCACCGTACGCCGACCTGGACGGAGGACAACCCTGACGGACGCTGGCGGGCGTATGACTACGACGAGCTGATCAAGCGCGACAAGGCGAGCCTGGACATCTTCTGGCTCAAGGACGAATCCCTTTCTGACTCCGACAACCTTCCCCCGCCCGAGGTCATCGCCCGGGAGATCGTGGAGGACCTGGAGGCAGCGCTGGAGCAGTTTCGGGAGATTGAGGCGGATCTGGGAGTGGAAAACGAATCAACCGGTGTGTAGGTCGGGCTGAAGCCCGACGGCGGTGCTTGCACCAACCACCGGTGTTGGCCTGAAGGCCGACCTACGAGACCGGCGACTTTGAAGGAACGAGATCACAAGGACAGCACCATGAACGCACCCGTCAAATCCCCTATCAAAGGCAAACCAC
The DNA here is from genome assembly GCA_007120155.1 of Thioalkalivibrio sp. Classification (GTDB taxonomy): domain Bacteria; phylum Pseudomonadota; class Gammaproteobacteria; order Ectothiorhodospirales; family Ectothiorhodospiraceae; genus Thioalkalivibrio_A. The sequence continues at coordinate 5,128 of SKOF01000409.1, forward strand.
TGCGCCTGCCTGGACAGTCGCTTGAAGAAGAGCGACGAAAGCTTCTCGAGGACAAGCTTGAGACCCCCGTTTTCCTTGCCGCGTTCACCCTGGCATGGGTCGCCATGGAGTGGATGCGGTATTACATGGATTCTCCGCCAAGGCCCGGCATTTTCACGATGATCGCCGTGCCAGTAATTGGGTTTGCGGGATGGCGTGATCTCAGGGTACTCCCGAAGGCACGCGCGCTCAGGCAGGGCATTGAAGGCGAGAAGGCTGTTGGCCAGTTCCTGGAGCGACTGCGTGAGAAGGGCTACCACGTCTTTCATGACCTGCTTGGCACCGGCTTCAATGTGGACCATGTGCTCATCGGGCCCGGCGGAGTTTACACAATTGAAACGAAGACCTGGAGTAAACCGCTTCGCGGTGAGCCCCGCATCAAGTTCGATGGGGAAACCCTGACTGCAGCGGGTCGAGAACCGGAACGGGACCCCGTCGTTCAGGCTCGGGCGCAGGCCACCTGGCTCAAGAGTCTGTTGACCGAAAGCACGGGGCGAACAATGGATGTTTTTCCGGTGGTCGTCTTTCCGGGATGGTATATCGAGCAGAGCGAGGAAACGCTGCGCAGCATCTGGATCCTTGAGCCAAAGGCGCTCCCCAAGTTTCTGGACAAGGAGCCCCAGCGGCTTGACCCGGAAGACGTGACGCTCGCCAGCTATCATCTATCACGCTTTATCCGGGCGAATGAACGCGATCGCAGCGCACGATGACAGGATGCCATAGATGACCTTCGTCCACTTCCCTTGACGGCGCTGGCCTCCCCATTCTTAGTGAAACGATCATGCAGAGGGCGGGAACAATCGATGAAAGCTGACGCATTGATCTCAGAACTGAAGAGGAAGTTCTCCATTTCGACAGACAGGGAATTGGCCTCGCGGCTCGGCATGACGGCCATCCAGATCGGCAACTGGAAGCGCAGAAAGAAGGCATTGACACCAAGACAAGTGGCCAACGCCATAGAAAAGGCCTCCCATGCGGCCGTAAACAAGGCGCATCGGAGCATGCGCCTCTACCTCCTGACGCCGGACACCGTCAATGTCCCCGACCTTGCAGGCCCTGCATATCACCATACCCATCGGGTCCGTATCATCCATGTGTCAGGCATTTCCGATGCGCAGGAGCTCGTGGGCAGGTTATGTCCTCGCGGACCTTGAGGCGGATTTCTTTGACTGGCCCCGCACATGCGTGGCTTCAGTGTCCGCTTTCCTTGGCCGCGAGGGTTCATCCGCATCACCCAGCCCCTCAAGGGAGATGGTCGGTTTTCCTGGGAACTCCACGATCAGCCTGAGGTGCCCGCCCATCGCCTCCACGTATCCGCGCAAGGTCGAGAGCAAAAGATCGCTGCGCTTCTCCATCTGTGCCACGGTGGCCTGACGGATTCCCAGTACTTCCGCCAGTCGTACCTGGGTCAACTCCCTGGCCTTGCGCAATTCCTTGAGCGTGCGGTACTCCGCCTGAAGCCGGTCGGCCTCGGCCTCGATGCGCGCACGCCGCTCCTCCGGGAGCGTCGCGAGTTTGTCCTTCAGAGTTCTGGCCATTTCACCTTTCCTTCAGTTTCGCCAGATGGCGGTCATGGCGCTCGTCTGCCCTGGCGATGAGCTGCCTGTAAAAGCGCTTCTGGCTGACGCCCGATTTGTCACCACCGACAAGCAGGATCGCCCTGCGCTCCGGGTCGAATGCGAAGGCGATGCGCCACATGCCACCGTCTGCGGTACAGCGCAGCTCCTTCATGTTGGCGTGCTTCGATCCTTCCAGCGTGTCGGCATACGGCCTGCCTAACGCCGGACCCTCGCGCTCCAGGAGCAAGACCCTGGCGAGAATGCTGTCCTGCACCTTCTCGGGCGGCGAATCGAACTCGGGCTCATATTCGTCCGCAAATACAACAGTCCATGTCATAGGTTATATGATAGCTCAAGACCTATATAGGTTCTACCCTATGTTGTAGGCGAAGCAGCGTCGGGATCAAACCACGACAAGTCACGTAAACCATCGGATCTAAGCCCACTTTTCGGTGACGCTGGACTGCCAGTAGGTTGGGGTGAGCAGCGCGAACCCCAACATCAGCGAATCATGCGACAGCGTTGGGGTTCGCTTCGCTCACCCCAACCTACGTTCACTGCCATTACACTGGGATCCACCAGGCGCTCTGGAGTAGAGTTGCAGGGAACGATCGACCCTGACCGGGGCCAATCACTGCGCAGCCCAACCCCCGACCAGAAACGGCGGCTTTCCATGATCGAATCCATCCTCCTCACCGCTGCCCGTATCTCGACCTTCCACGGGACACAACTGATCACCAACGCCAGCGGCTTTTTCTTCGCCCGCGGCGAGCGGCTGTTCCTGGTGACCAGCCGTCACGTGATGCATGACGAACCCAGCGGGCATGCCCCGGATCGCATCGAGATCGAACTGCACATCGACGCTGAGAACATGGCGCGTTCCACCGGGTTCTCGATGTTGCTGTACAAGGATGGAAGAAGCATGTGGCGCCAGGGCATCGACGCGTCCGGGGAGATCGATGTGGCCGCCATCGAGATCGAGCGGACCGCATTGCCCGATTCGGTCATCTACAACGCCTTTACTCCGAACCACCTGCTGGGCGAGTTCGATCAGGTGGAGGTGGGGACGTCCCTGGTGGTGGTGGGCTTTCCGCTCGGGTTTCACGACACCCTGCACCACATGCCGGTCGTGCGCCAAGCGACGGTGGCGTCGTCCTTCGGGCTGCGTTTCCAGGGAGAGGGTTATTTCCTCACGGACGCCCGCACCCACCGCGGCACCAGCGGGGCGCCGGTGGTGATGCGCATCACGGATCCGCCCCGGTCCAACGACGTGCTTCCATGGATGCTGCTCGGCGTGCACTCGGCGAGGCTGGATGTGGGCACCCGCGACCTGGTGCTGGATGAGGCGCTCGGGCTCAATTGTGCCTGGTATGCCGATATCCTGATGACGTTGACAGAGAACTGAGCGCACTCAACCAAAGCCACCTGATCGGTGGGGCCGGGTTTGACTCACGCGAGCACCACACCATGAATGCCGGTACACACCCTTGAGCAAAAGCCGCCGCGACACGCAAAGTCTCGACCTGTTCGGGGGGGCGGCCGGCGCTGATCCGGAACTCTGCGTTCTGGACTGGCCGGCGCCGGGGCGCTTTCCCCTCAACGTCAATCGCCGGAGAGTACGGGACCAGGTGCTGGCGGATCTGCGCGCCTCGCGCGCGCCGCTGATCGTGGCCGGTTATGCCTCCCTGGACAGACTCATCGAATTCATCACCGACTGCCCGGAGGACAGCCGGATGCGCCTGCTGCTCGGCTTCGAGCCGTTCCCTTCGCGCCGGGAGAGCTTCCGGGTACGCGGCTACAGCTTCCCCAGGGAAGTGGAGAACTACTGGCTGGGCCGCAACATCTCCCTGCTGCTGAGCGCGCGGCTCATTCAGTGCATCGAGCGTCTGGAACGCGGGCAGGTCGAGGCCCGCTATCTGGCCACCGGCAACCGACGGTTGCACGCCAAGCTCTACGTGGGCGATGGTGCCGCCACCCTGGGCTCCAGCAATTTCACCTCGCCCGGTCTGAACAACCAGTGGGAGGCCAACGCGCGCTTCGAGGCCGGCGCGGAGAGGAAGCGCTACAGGGAGATCAGGGACATCGCCGAGAACTACTGGTCCATGGGATCGGACTACAACAGCGAACTCATCGACCTGCTCCGGGAGCTGCTGCAGGTCGTACCCTGGCAGGAGACCCTGGCGCATGCCTGCGTCGAACTGCTGGAAGGCGACTGGGCGGAAGAGTTCGTGAAGGAGGACGTGCTGCCCGGCGAGACCAGCCTGTGGCCCTCCCAGCGCCAGGGCATCGCCCAGGCCCTGTACGTGCTGTCCCGCCAGGGCAGTGTGCTGGTGGCCGACGCCACGGGCTCGGGCAAGACCCTCATGGGCACGCATCTGGTGCGCGCCATCGGCGAACAGATCGCCCGCTCCGGACGCTTGCGCAAGGGCAAGGCCCTGATGATCTGCCCTCCCGCCGTGGAGGAGAACTGGCGCCGGGACGCCACCTTTGCCGGTGCGCAACTGGAAACCTTTTCCCACGGCATGCTGAGCCACGCGGGCAGCGGGCGGCATGAACTGATCATCGAGGCGCTGCGCCGGGCCCAGGTGCTGTGCGTGGACGAGGGCCACAACTTCCTCAACATCAAGTCCAACCGCACCCAGAACCTGCTGCGCAATATGGCGGACCACGTGCTGCTGTTCACCGCCACGCCCATCAACCGCAGCGTGGTGGATTTGCTGCGCATCGTCGATATGCTGGGGGCGGACAACCTGCAACCCTCCACCCTCAAGGCCTTCCAGAAGATGCTGGGAGTGCGGGACATCAACCGCGCCCTGGAGGAAGAGGAGATCGACCTGCTGCGCGCGGAAATCCAGAAGTTCACGGTGCGCCGCACCAAGCGCATGCTCAACGATCTCATCGATCGGGACCCGGAGGCCTATCGGGACAAGGACGGCAGGCCCTGCCGCTTCCCCGGCCACAAACCGGAGATCTACACCCTCGACGAACCGGAGCAGGATCGGGCGCTGGCCGCCGAGATACGCGCGCTTGCGGATCAGCTCCACGCCGTCTCCCATTTCCGGCGCCCGGTGGAGATGCCGGATTTCCTGGTGCGCCTGGGCCGTAGCGAGGAGAGCTACCTCAAGGGGCGCCTGCATTCCTCGAAAAAGATCGCCCGCTATCTGATCATGGCCACGCTGCGCTCCTCACGGCTTGCCCTGGCCGAGCACATCGCGGGCACCGAGCAGGCCGCCCGGGACTTCGGCCTGACGGGCTTCCAGAAACACACTGAGACCGGCAACATCCTCGCCGGGCTGGAGGCCCTGGCCGGCAAACCGCCCCGGAACAAACTCGGCATCCCCCTGCCCGACTGGCTCTCGGACCCCGAGGCCCACGCCGAGGCCTGCGCCCACGACCGAGCCATCTACGCGCGCATCTATGAACTGCTGACCCGCATGAGCGACGCCCGGGAACGGGGCAAGGCCCGGCTGCTGCTGGAGCTGGCGAAACGCCACACCCTGTTGCTGGCGTTTGACCGCAGCCCCATCACCCTGGCGGAGATTCGCCGGCACATCGCGGAACTCGCGCCCGGGCAGAAGACCCTGACCGGGACGGGTGACGCGGGCTCTGAACGGACGAAACTGCTCAAGGCCTTCCAGTGGGGTTCACCGGAACGGGCCATCATCGGCCTGTGTTCCGACAGCCTGGCCGAGGGCGTGAACCTGCAACAGGCCTCGTGCATGGTGCACCTGGACATGCCCAGCGTGGTACGCATCGCCGAGCAGCGCGCCGGACGGGTGGACCGCATGGACAGCCCCCACAAGACCGTCGAGGCCTGGTGGCCCCAGGACGCACCGGAGTTCGCGCTGACCTCGGACGAGCGCTTCGTGGAGCGCTACGAGACCGTGGAGAGCCTGTTGGGCTCCAACATGCCCCTGCCCTCCGCGATGC
>SKOF01000094.1 GCA_007120155.1 Thioalkalivibrio sp.
TATCGCTGCGGCGGCCGCCGTCATGAGTGTGGTCCTGTGGCTCGCCACCCCGGCCCTGGCGGCCTGGGGCGAATGGCCGGCCATGGATCGCGTCCTGCGCCTGCTGGGCCTCGTCGTCCTGGGTGCCGCCGCCTACGGCGCCACCCTGCTGGTGCTCGGCGTGCGCCCGAGGCAGTTCCTGATGCGCTGAACGGGGGAGGAGAAACGCGACGCAAAGACGCGATGACGCAAAGGGGCGCAAAGGACTTCAATTGCTGTGTGTCGCCCGGCCACCCAAGCCAACGCGGTTACCCGGGACACATCCCGTGAGCCACACCGCCTCAACCCGTGAATTCCTTGCGTTCCTTTGCATCATCGCGTCTTTGCGTCGAAGGCCTTTGATTTTAGCTACGGCCGCCACGCTCCCCCGCAGGACTGGTATAATCGCCGCTTTTGCGGAACCGGCATGGAACTGATTCGGGGCGCGCACAACCTGCGGCCGAGGCACCGGGGGGCGGTGGCCACCATCGGCAACTTCGACGGGCTGCACCTGGGCCACCAGGCGGTGCTCGGGCAGCTGGCGGAGAAGGGCGCGGAGTTGTGCCTGCCCACCGTGGCCATCAGCTTCGAACCCCTGCCCCGGGAATATTTCCAGGGCGCAGAGGCCCCGCCGCGCCTGCAGCGCTTCCGGGACAAGCTGCTGGCCATGCGCCGTTTTTCCGTGGACCGGCTGCTGTGCCTGCACTTCGACCGCCGTCTTGCCGAACAGGAAGCCGCCGACTTTGTGCAGGAATTGCTGGTTGATCGGCTCGGGGTCCGCTACCTGGTGGTCGGCGATGACTTCCGCTTTGGGCGCAACCGGTCCGGGGATTTCCAGTTGCTGCTCGAGATGGGCGGGCGGCTGGACTTCCACGTGGCGCGCATGCACAGCTTCCAGGTGGACGGGGAGCGGGTCAGCAGCACGCGCATCCGTGAGGCGCTGGGCCGGGGCGACATGGATGCCGCCCAGCGGCTGTTGGGCCGGCCCTACCGGCTGAGCGGACGGGTGGCGCACGGAGACAGGCGCGGCCGGCACATCGGCTTTCCTACTGCGAACCTGAGGCTTGGCCCCCGGCCGCTGGCGGTACGCGGGGTCTACGCTGTGGAGGTGTTCGGCCTGGATAATGAGCCGATGCCCGGTGTGGCCAATGTCGGCAAGCGCCCGACGGTGGACGGGACGCAGAACCGTCTCGAGGTGCATCTGTTCGATTTCGACGACGACATCTATGGCCGGCATCTGCATGTGGACCTGCTGGGGCGCATCCGGGATGAACGGCGCTTCGAGTCCCTGGAGGCGCTCAAGGCGCAGATCGCCCGCGACGCGGAGCAGGCCCGACAACTTCTGCGACTGTAGGGCGCCCCGCGGGCGCCCGGTTCAATACCCTACATGCTCGGCGCCCATGGGGCGCCCAATGGTGAAACGACCTCGTGACTGACTACAAGGACACACTGAATCTGCCCCGGACCGAGTTCCCCATGCGCGGCAATCTGGCCAGGCGGGAGCCGGAGATGTTCGAGGCCTGGGAAACGGACAGGCTCTATGACCGGCTGCGCCGGGTGTGCGCCGGCCGGCCCCGGTTCGTACTGGCCGACGGCCCCCCGTATGCCAACGGCGACATCCACATCGGTCATGCGGTGAACAAGATCCTCAAGGACATCATCGTCCGGAGCCGCACCCTGGCGGGCTTCGATGCGCCCTACGTTCCGGGTTGGGACTGTCACGGCCTGCCCATCGAGCTGCAGGTGGAGAAGCGTATCGGCAAGGTGGGCCACGAGGTGGACGCCAGGCGCTTTCGCGAGGCCTGCCGGGCGTATGCCGCCGAACAGGTGGACAGGCAGCGAGCGGACTTCAGGCGCCTGGGTGTACTGGGCGACTGGGAACGGCCCTATCTCACCATGGACTACCAGGTGGAGGCCGACACGGTGCGCGCCCTGGGGCGCATCATCGAACGCGGGCATGTGGTCAAGGGTGAGAAGCCCGTGCACTGGTGCGTGGACTGCGGCTCCGCGCTGGCCGAGGCCGAGGTGGAGTACGAGGACAAGACCTCCCATGCCATCGATGTGCGTTTTCGGGTGGAGGACGAACTCGACTTCCTGCGCCGCTGCACCCTGGATGACGACGAAGACGGCCCCGTCTCCGTGGTCATCTGGACCACCACCCCCTGGACGCTGCCCGCCAACCAGGCCGTGGCCCTGCATCCGGAACTGGACTATGCACTGGTGCGCGTGAACGGCGAACGCCTGCTGCTGGCAGAGGAGCTGGTGGATTCCGCCATGCAGCGCTACGGTTTCGAGGACGCGCGTATCGTCGGGCGCTGCAAGGGGGCGGCCCTGGAAGGCATGAGTCTGCACCACCCGTTCGTGGATCGGCAGGTGCCCGTGATCCTGGGCGAGCACGTCACCCTGGAGGCCGGCACCGGGTGCGTGCACACCGCCCCGGGCCACGGCCAGGACGACTTCATGGTGGGTCAGCGTTACGGCCTGCCCGTGGACAATCCTGTGGGCCCAGACGGCCGGTTCCTGCCCGGTACCGAGCACTTCGCCGGTGAATCGGTGCACCAGGCCAACGGTCATGTGATCGAGGTGCTGCGCGAGCGGGGTGCGCTGGTGGTCTCCGAGAAGGTGCGCCACAGCTACCCGCATTGCTGGCGCCACAAGACCCCGATCATCTTTCGCGCCACGCCCCAGTGGTTCATCAGCATGGACCAGGCGGAGCTGCGCGAAACGGCGCTCGCCGCCATCAGGAAGGTGCAGTGGGTGCCGCAGTGGGGCCAGGCGCGCA
>SKOF01000315.1 GCA_007120155.1 Thioalkalivibrio sp.
AGGGAACGGATGGACGATTCCATGGCCGTGGAGCCCGAGCCGTTGTAGATGAGCACCTGGTAGTCCGTGTCGTCCGGCAGCCCTGCCAGGGCCTTGAGATTGGCAAGAATCGGGGCGAACCGCTTGATGTTCTCCGCGTCGCGGTGGCCGAACTCCGGCAGCAGGGCAGCCTGCTTCACCTCTTCCCGAATATACGTGGGACCGGTGATGAACAGTTTCAAGGGGGCGAAATCAGGGTGATGCATGAAGATACCTCGCAACGATGATGACGGTGAAGATTCCCGCCCCGCGACGCGGCGTACGCGGGGCGAGCAAGAAATACCGCGGGAAGAATGAGGCGGCCGAGAGCATTCGACCGTGTCCGGTCTTGATCCATCGACCTTTCGGTCTGGCCGCTTTACATGATTTTGGAGAAGATGCAACAGGAAAAGACGTGGATATAGCGGAGCGTTATGATCCCTTGCAGGTGGGATGGACCTGAAAAACGGGGTTCCACTCTCCGCACCCAGCGAGACATGGCGACGAAGGTCTTGCGGTGGCACTTTCCATTGCATCCATTCCGTTGCAACGCTCCGTGCATGGCCGCGCCCAGGGCGCCGACCATGTCCGGCTGTTCCGGGACGATGAAGCCTGCTATCCCCGAAGGGTTGCTGACAGGCGCAGGGGGTGCGCCAACAGATCCAGAGCGTCGCAAACGGATCGGGAGACCACGTCGGCAACGGCCATGGTCCCCGGGGCGGCTCCTTCCTCTTGGAGCAGAGCGATGCCCAGGGCCGCGGCTTGCAGCATCAGGGCGTCATTGCGACCGTTGCCCACGGCGACGCATCCGGAAGGGCCGAGGTTTTTCAAATATGCGGCCTTGGCCCTGGCCTGCTCGGAAGCCGGGATGACGAACACCTTGCAGGCGGTGTTCCGCATCTGTTCCTGGACGCTGCCAAAGGTGTCCGCCGTGAGCACGTGGATCTCCAGTGTCGGCGCCAAGCCGTCCAGTCGTTCGCGCACACCGGGCAGCAATCGCCCATCCAAGGCCAGGGTGCCGTTGAAGTCCAGGACAAGATGCTCTAGCGCTAGGGTCTTCCAGCCGGGTATGTCGATGGTCAGCAAGGAGGTCTCCGTTTATGATTTGGGCTGATGATCCCGTGAAAAAAACTTCTCTGTCGTGTCACCGTCCACGCTTGTTCAGCCTGATGGCCGCGGTCGCATTTCTCTGCGCAATGACCTCGGGGCTGGTCCGTGCCGCGGACAGTGCCGATGCATGCCTTCTGTTCTCTCAGGCCGATGCTTCCGGTCTTCTGCTGAAAGACGTGTCGCCTGGCATCTCCAGGGCCGCGACGTTACCCGCCGGGAGCAGCTGCCGCTACACCTACTCCGAAGGCGGCGAAGTCTACGGTCTGACCCTTGTCCACTGCACGGACGCCACCATTGCGGAAGAGGGCGTCCACGATTCAGCCGCCGAGGTCATGTCCAGGCAGTTGCGGGCGAGAAAAGGCAATGAAACCGCCTCCTCGCTTCTCCGCATATTGCCGGCCATGGGCGACGAGGCCTTCTGGGACGGCACGTCCCTGTGGATGCGCAAAGGCGCCCACCTCGTGCGCATTACGCCCAATCCGCACCTGGAAGGGGCTTATGCGGACATGGCCGCGGCCGACGCGGCCAGGCGGGAAAGCAGCCTTGGCCTGGCCGTTCAGGCCAGCGAGACGATCCTGCCGCGTTTGCCTTGATGCATTGCCGTTCGGAAACCGAAAACGGTTGAAGACGAGGACGGGCGCCTCGCCATGAACCATGCGTCGTGCGTCGGTTGCCATACGTTCAGTCTCTCCCGGCATCCTTGACGAGCTCCACCCGCCGGTTCAGGGCCTCATTATACGGGTCATTCGCTCCGTGAAAATGACACTAATCACTTCGTAACGACTCAGCAAATGGAACCGCATAAAAGGCTTTGCGCGATGTTGAGATGATCCTGTTCGCCCTTGATTCCGAAAACGATGCCGCATGAGGGGGGCTTTTCGTGTTTGAGCCGGCGTCATGGCTGATCCGCCTGTAAAGAGTTCATCATGCCAGCTTGGAAATGATTCCAAGCTTGCGCGGACCGCATGCGTCTGGTGGACTATCGAATTGCAGAACCCGGCGCACGCTCAGGATACCCGTGCCTTGCTCCTGAAGGAACTGACGGCCGTCGCCTCTCCGGCCTTTTCCAACCGGCAGTCATCCCTTCATCCGGCGTTGCGCCCGCTCGAAGTCGACGGCTTTTCCGCTTCTCGTCGCATACCCTCGAACCACGCCTCCCGTTGCCCATGCCCGACAAATGCCTCCTGATCGTTCTGGACGGCCAGGGAGACCGCTCTCATGAGGTCTTGGATTGGCAAACCCCGCTCCAGGCCGCCCACACGCCGCACCTGGACCACTTTTCCCGAAATGGAGCCAACGGCCTTTACCACGCCGGAAGCCTGGGCGAGGCCCTGCCCAGTGAAACCGCGCATTTCGCCATGTTCGGCTATGATCGGAAGGACTTTCCCGGACGGGGGCCTTTGGAGGCCCTGGGAGCCGGGGTGGATTTGGCCCGGAACGAAGTCGCCATCCTGGCGCACTTCGCGGCCCTGGAAGAGCGGGATGGCTGCCTGGCCTTGATCCGGGACGTGCCCCGGGCCGATGAAGAGGAGGTCGCGGCCCTGATCCGGGCCGTGGACAAGTGGGAACAGGACGGCATCCGGATCCGGTACGTCCCGGTCAAGGGCGTGTTCGGCGTGCTGGTCCTTTCCGGCGAAGTTTCTTCGGACATCACGGACACCGGG
>SKOF01000128.1 GCA_007120155.1 Thioalkalivibrio sp.
CCGCCTGTACCGCCAGGAGGGGGACAACGCAGATGACTGAAACCGATACCACCCAGACCAAACCCAGGCCCAAGAAGTCCGTGGCCCTGTCGGGCACCGTGGCCGGCAACACGGCCATCTGCACCGTGGGCCGCACGGGCAACGACCTGCACTACCGGGGCTACGACATCCTGGATTTCGCCGACAAGGCGGAGTTCGAGGAAATCGCCCATCTGCTGATTCACGGCACCCTGCCCGACCGCGCGGAGCTGGCGGCCTACAAGGAACGGCTGCGCGCACTGCGCGGCCTGCCCGCGGCGCTGCGCACCGTGCTGGAGCAGATCCCGCCTTCGGCCCACCCCATGGACGTGATGCGCACCGCGGTCTCGATGCTGGGCACCCTGGAGCCGGAGAAGGAGGACATGACCGTGGCCGGCGCGCGCCGGATCGGCGACCGGCTGCTGGCAAGCCTGGGGTCGGCCCTGCTCTACTGGTATCACTTCGCCCACAACGGCCGGCGCATCGACGTGGAGACCGACGATGACAGCCTGGGCGGGCATTTCCTGCACCTGATGCACGGGCGCGCGCCCTCCGAACCGTGGGTGCGCGCCATGCACACCTCGCTCAATCTCTACGCGGAGCATGAATTCAACGCCTCCACCTTCACGTCCCGGGTGGTGGCGGGCACCAACGCCGACCTCTACTCGGCCATCACCGGCGCCATCGGCGCCCTGCGCGGCCCCAAGCACGGCGGCGCCAACGAGGTGGCCTGCGACATCCAGTTGCGCTACGACGATCCCGACCAGGCCGAGGCGGACATCCGCGAGCGCGTGGGCCGCAAGGAGATCATCATCGGCTTCGGTCATCCCGTGTATACCACTGGCGACCCGCGCAACGAGGTGATCAAGGCGGTGGCAAAGCGCCTCTCCGAGGACCGGCACACCATGACCATGTTCGCCGTGGCGGACCGCCTGGAGAGCGTCATGTGGGATCTGAAGAAGATGTTCCCCAACCTGGACTGGTTCTCCGCGGTCTCCTACCACATGATGGGCATCCCCACCGCCCTGTTCACGCCCATCTTCGTCATCTCGCGCACCACCGGCTGGGTGGCCCACGTGATCGAACAGCGCCTGGACGGCAAGATCATCCGCCCCAGCGCGAACTACACGGGGCCGGAGAACCGCAAATGGGTGCCGATTGACGAGAGGTGAAACAGAACTGAAGTGAGAAGTGGGAGTTGGGAAGTGGGAACAAGACCACCCTCACCCCGGACCTCTCCCTGAGGGAGAGCATCGGGCCCATTCCGACTTCCCAATTCACACTTCTCACTTCAACTCTCCCTTCCCAATTCACACTTCTTACTTCCAAAGAATGCGACGTCAGGAGCATTGAGATGAGCCAACACATCGCCGACGCCAACGTGCGGCCCGACCCGGATCCCGAAATCAAGGCCATCGCCGACTACGTCTGCGACTATGCCATCGATTCCCAGGAAGCCCTGGACACCGCGCGCAACTGCCTGATGGATTCCCTGGGCTGCGCCATGCTGGCGCTGCAGTATCCCGAGTGCACCAAGCACCTCGGGCCGGTGGTGCCCGGCACCGTGGTGCCCAACGGCTCGCGCATCCCCGGCACCCAGTTCCAGCTCGACCCGATCCAGGGCGCCTTCAACATCGGCGCCATGGTGCGCTGGCTGGACTTCAACGATACCTGGCTTGCCGCCGAGTGGGGCCACCCCTCCGACAACCTGGGCACCATCCTGGCCCTGGCCGATCACCTGAGTCGCAGGGCGGTCGCCGAGGGCAGGCCGCCCATCAACATGGACGACGTGCTGCGCTACATGGTCAAGGCCCACGAGATCCAGGGCGTGCTGGCCCTGGAGAACAGCTTCAACCGTGTGGGTCTGGACCACGTGGTACTGGTGAAGGTGGCCTCCGCGGCGGTGGCCGCCCACATGCTGGGCGCAAGCCGTGAGCAGGTCATCGACGCCGTCTCCCAGGCCTGGGTGGACGGTCAGTCGCTGCGCACCTACCGCCACGCCCCCAACACCGGTTCGCGCAAGTCCTGGGCCGCCGGAGATGCCTGCGGGCGCGCGGTGCGCCTGGCGCTGATGGTCATGAAGGGAGAGATGGGCCTGCCCAGCGTGCTGTCCGCGCCCCGCTGGGGTTTCTATGACGTGCTCTTCAAGGGCGAGAAGTTCAGGTTCCAGCGCGACTACGGCAGCTACGTGATGGAGAACATCCTGTTCAAGATCAGCTTCCCCGCCGAGTTCCACGCCCAGACGGCGGTGGAGTGCGCCATGCAGCTTCACGCACAGGTGAAGGACCGCATCGACGAGATCGACCGCATCGAACTGACCACGCAGGAATCGGCCGTGCGCATCATCAGCAAGGACGGCCCCCTGCACAACCCGGCGGACCGCGACCACTGTCTGCAGTACATGGTGGCCGTACCGCTCATCTTCGGCCAGCTCACCGCGCGCCACTACGAGGACGACGTGGCCGCCGATCCACGCATCGACGCCCTGCGCGAGAAGATGCGCGTGGTCGAGGACCCGCGCTATTCAAAGGAATACCACGACACCGACAAGCGCTCCATTGCCAACGCCATACAGGTGTTCTTCAAGGACGGCTCCAGCACCGACAAGGTGGAGGTGGAATACCCCATCGGCCACCGTCGGCGCCGCGCCGAAGGCATCCCGGTGCTGGAGAACAAGTACCGCGACGCCCTGCGCACCCGCTTCCCCCGAGGCCAGGCGGAGCGCATCTTCGATCTGTGCAAGGATCCCGGCCGCCTGTCGGCCACCCCGGTGCACGAGTTCGTGGATCTTTTTCTGATCTGAGTCCGGCCATTGACGCGGGGGTCACGGAGGCGCAGGGAAGGCGGAGAATGCCTGACGAACCCAGGCACAGAGACACGCTCTTGAATGACAGGGTCTCCTCGTCCTCCGCGCCGCTGCCACCTCCATGTCAAACACCCGGATCCGCAAGGATTTCATCATGAGCAACGTCTACTTTGAAGACCTCGACCACGGCATCACCATGATCGATGCCCAGCTCTATCGTCAGGGACAGGTGTCCACCTACCTGATGATCGAAGGCGACCGCGCCGCGTTCATCGAGACGGGAACCGCTCACTCGGTACCGGGCATGCTGTCGGTGCTGGAGCAGAAAGGCATCCCGCCGGAGAACGTGGATTTCGTGATCCCCACCCATGTGCACCTGGACCATGCCGGCGGTGCCGGCGCGCTCATGCGCCACCTGCCCAACGCGCACATGGTGATCCACCCGCGCGGGGCGCGCCACATGATCGATCCGTCCAAACTCAACGCCGGCGCCGCGGCGGTCTATGGTGAGGCCGAGATGGAACGCATGTTCGGCACCGTCGTGCCCGTACCCGCCGAACGGGTCACGGAGGCCGGCGACGGAGACGAACTGGACTTCAACGGCCGCGTGCTGCGGTTCCTGGACACGCCGGGCCACGCCAGACACCACTTCTGCGTAGTGGACGAGGCCGGTGACGGCATCTTCTCCGGCGACACCTTCGGACTCTCCTACCGGGAGTTCGACACCGAACGCGGCCCCTTTGTGCTGCCCACCACGACACCGGTCCAGTTCGATCCCGAGGCCCTGCATCAGTCGGTGGACCGGCTCATGGCGCAGGGCCTGAGCTACATGTATCTCACCCACTACAGCCGCGTAGGCGATCTCAAACGTCTGCAGCAGGACATGCACGAACTCATCGACATCTACGTGGACCTGGCACGGGCGCGGGCCCATGACGGCGCCGCCCGCCACGACGCCCTGTGCGAAGACATGATGCAGGTGCTGATTCGACGCCTGAGAGATCACGGCTGCCGGCTGCCGGAGGACGACATGCGCACCCTCCTCGACCCGGACATAGGCCTCAACGTCCAGGGCCTGGAGATCTGGCTGGACCGCCAGACACAAACGTAGGTTGGGGTGAGCGCAGCGAACCCCAACACGGCAGAGGCCTCCCGGACCCCGGCGCGTTGGGGTTCGTTCCTCACCCCAACCTACGACAAGCAGGCGCAGGCGCGCGGCGCGGCCGCCGCGCCCACGGTAAACCGGGGTCCGGAATCGGAACCGCCGGCACACACACAGCAACCGAACAGGAGTGATCCATGAGCGAGACATTCAAGGCCCTGGTACTGGAAGATGCCGAGAAGGCCCCCGTCGCATCCGTCAAGGAACTCACGCTGTCCGATCTGCCGGAAGGCGACGTGCTGGTGCGGGTGACCCACTCGGGCCTCAACTACAAGGACGGCATGATCATCAAGGGCCTCGGGCGGCTGGTGCGGAAGTACCCGCACGTACCCGGCATCGATTTCGCCGGCACGGTGGAGGAATCCGGCGACGCGCGCTACCGGCCCGGTGACGCGGTGGTGCTCACCGGCTGGCGCGTGGGCGAAGTCCACTGGGGGGGCTACGCGCAGATGGCGCGGGTCAAGGCCGACTGGCTGGTGCCCCTGCCCGACGGTCTCACCGCGCGCCGGGCCATGGCCGTGGGCACGGCCGGATTCACCGCCATGCTGGCCGTCCAGGCGCTGGAGGATGACGGATTGTCACCCGGCAATGCCCAAGGCGAGGTGCTGGTGACCGGCGCTTCCGGCGGGGTCGGCAGCGTGGCCGTTTCACTGCTCTCGCGTCTCGGCTATCCGGTGGCGGCGGTGACCGGCCGCCCGGACAACGAGGAATACCTCAAGGGGCTGGGCGCCGGCAGCGTGGTGGCGCGCGCCGAGCTGGCGGACCCCCCCGGCAAACCGCTGCTCGGCGAACGCTGGGCGGGCTGCGTCGACGCGGTGGGCGGCGACATGCTGGCCCACGTGCTGGCGGAGATGCGCTACGGATCATCCGTGGCGGCCTGCGGTCTCGCCGGCGGCCCGGCCCTGAAGACCACCGTGCTGCCCTTCCTGCTGCGCGGCGTGAGGCTGCTGGGGATCGATTCGGTCATGTGCCCCACGGACAGGCGCACGGCCGCCTGGACGCGCATCACCGAACTCCTGCCCACGGACGTGCTGGATTCCATGACCACGGAGATCGGTCTGGACGACCTTCCGGACTACGCGGACCGCATCCTCCAGGGACAGGTGCGCGGACGCGCGGTGGTGGTGCTGGACTGACCCGCCTTCAGGGAATCGGTTTTACCGGATGGGGAGCCCGCCAGCCTGTAGGATGGGTCAAGCGAAGCGGACCCATGCTGTGCGGCCAGTCAAGGAGGCAGGAGTCGGGATGTGCGGGAGGGCCGCATGGGCACGCTGCGCTTTGCCCATCCTACGGCCGCACGCCTGACTCCGCCGTCCGCATGGGTCCGCTGCGCTTGACCCATCCTACGGGGGCGGTCAGGAGTGCGAAGTTGGGGTGAGCACGGCGAACCCCAACAGGGCGGAGGTCTCCCGGACCCCGGCGTGTTGGGGTTCGCGTTGCTCACCCCAACCTACCCCCGGTTTTGTTTTCCGGTCCTTTCCTGGCGTGGTTCGCACCCTGGCCAACGTGCCGTCTGCATTCCGGCTTCGTGCCCCTGGTGCACTTCGTGGTTGAACCCACCGAACCGCTTCACTCGGCACTCCCCCGCAGCTGCAGCAGCACCCGCCCCTTCCACACCCACCGCATCACTACCCGCCACCCCAACAGCACACCCAGGATCACCGCGTACAGCAGCGGCTCCCGGTAGTCCGCCCGGGTCAGCCACCAGAAATGCAGCACGCCCAGGATCGCCGCCGGATAGACCAGCCGGTGCAGGTGCGCCCAGCGCCGGCGCAGGCGGCGCATCATGGTATCCGAGGACGTGAGCGCAAGAGGCACCAGCAGAAGCCATGCGGTGAAACCCGCGGTGATGTAAGGCCGGTTGAGGATATCGTCCCAGACAAGCGTCCAGTCGAAGAACAGGTCCATGCCGATCCAGACGCCCAGATGCAGGCAGGCATAGAAGAAGGTGAACAACCCCAGCATGCGCCGCAAGCGCATGACGGCGCTCCAGCCGGTCAGATGACGCAGCGGACTGACCGCCAGGGTGATGAGCAGGAACCGCAGGGTCCAGCTGCCCAGATCGCGCATGACGAACTCGATGGGGTTGGCGCCGAGCCCCCCGCCCAGGCCCGCGAAGGCGCGGGCAAACAGGACCGCCAGCGGCAGCAGGCACACAACGAACACCGCCGCCTTGAGCGCCTTGAGGGTTCCGGGGCTCAGAAATGCTTCCTCAGGTCCATGCCCGCATAGAGGGCTGCCACTTCCTCTTCATAACCGTTGAACATCAGCGTGCGCCGCCGGCGCAGCTCGCCGATGCGCCGTTCCGTGCGCTGGCTCCAGCGCGGGTGATCCACATCCGGATTGACGTTGGAATAGAAACCATACTCCCGTGGCGTGGCCATGTTCCAGCTTGTGGGCGGCTCCTCCTCCGCGAAACGGATGTGCACGATGGACTTGATGCTCTTGAAGCCGTACTTCCAGGGCACCACCAGGCGCAGCGGCGCACCGTTCTGGTTGGGCAACGACTCGCCGTAGAGCCCCACGGCGAGGATGGTCAGCGGGTGCATCGCCTCATCCATGCGCAGCCCCTCCCGGTACGGCCACTCCAGCACCCTCAGGCGCTGGCCGGGCAGGTTCTCCGGATCCATCAGAGTGGTGAACGCCACATAGCGGGCGCTGCCCAGGGGCTCCGCCTGCGCGATGATGCGGTTGAGCTCGAAACCCACCCAGGGAATCACCATGGACCAGCCCTCCACGCAGCGCAGCCGGTAGATGCGCTCCTCCAGCGCGTGGGGTCTGAGGAAATCGTCCAGCCGGTAGCGCCCGGGATTCAGGCACAACCCGTCCACGGTCACGGTCCAGGGCTCGGTGATCAGCCGGTGCGCATTGCGCGCCGGGTCCGCCTTGCCGGTGCCCAGTTCGTAGAAGTTGTTGTAGCCGGTGACGTCCTCCCGGGGCGTCAGCGTCTCGTCGGTGCCGAACGGCCCCGGCATGTAGTCCAGGGATGCCCCGTGGGCGGGCGCGGGCTGCAACAGTGCCGATCCGCCCAGCGCCCCCATGGCCGCCAGACCCATGCCCCGCAGAAACCGCCGCCGTCCCCGGTAGACCTCGGGCGGGGTGATCTCCGATGGTTTTGGCGCATGTTTCGAGGGGATGCGGATGAGCATGGGCGGGTTCCCGGCCGGGGGTATACCCAAAGAGGATACGACGCTTGTCGGCGTTTGGATGCCCCCGCCGCCGATTGGTTTCCGGGGCCGGGCGGGCAGGGAACGGGGCATCAAACATTTTTTGGATTAGGAATAAAAAAAATCTTGTTGCGCATTTCGACAAGCACGGTATAAGGGCGTCGTAAAACGTCGCTTTTAAAGGACATTGACGCCAACCGTGGAGAAGCGCCCCTATGGCAAGGGTCCGAGACATCCCCACCATGGACGATGAACTGGACAGTCCTGAATGGACCCAGGAGACCAACGCGGCCCCCCGCACCACCGCCCGCCGTTCCCTGGAGCGGCTGCTGGAGAAGCGCGCCCTGCGCCGTCAGCTGGAAGACACGTTCGGAGACGACAGCCACGCGCTGAGCGACCTCGACTGGTAACTCAAGTTGGAAGTGTGAATTGGGAAGGGGGAACTCAAGTGAGAAGGGGGAATTGGGAAGGGGGAACTTAAAAGGAAAGGGCGAGCCTGCGGCTCGCCCTTTTTTCTTATTCCCACTTCCCAATTCACATTTCAAACTTCAGTTCCCCCTTCCCAATTCACACTTCCAACTTCAACAAACCCATTCCCTCGCATTGCGGAACAGCCGCAACCACGGCCCGTCCTCGCCCCATTCGGGCGGGTGCCAGGAATGCTGCACGGTGCGCACGACCCGCTCCGGGTGGGGCATCATGATGGTGACCCGGCCGTCACGGGTGGTGAGGCCGGTGATCCCGGCGGGGGAACCGTTGGGATTCTCCGGATAGTGCTCCGTGACCTCCCCGCGGTTGTCCACGTAACGCAGCGCCACACCCGGCGCGGACGCGGCATCGCCGCCGTCGAAGGCCGCCCTGCCCTCACCGTGGGCCACGGCCACGGGCAGCCTTGAACCCGCCATGCCCGCCAGCAGGATGGACGGACTCTCCGTCACCTCCACGAGGGACAGGCGCGCCTCGAACTGCTCGGAACGGTTGCGCAGGAAGCGCGGCCACCGGTCGGCCCCCGGGATCAGGTCCTTGAGCTGCGAGAACATCTGGCAGCCGTTGCACACGCCAAGGGCAAAGCTGTCCTCGCGCTCGAAGAAGGCCTGGAAGACCTCCCGGCCCCGGGGATTGAAGAGGATGGAGCGGGCCCAGCCGCCCCCCGCGCCCAGCACGTCGCCGTAGGAGAAGCCGCCGCAGGCCGCCAGCCCGCGAAAACCCGACAGGTCCAGGCGGCCCGAGAGGATGTCGGTCATGTGCACGTCGACACTCTCGAACCCCGCCTTGTGAAAGGCGGCCGCCATCTCGATCTGGCCGTTCACCCCCTGCTCGCGGAGGATCGCCACCCGCGGGCGGGCGCCGGTGTTCACCCAGGGGGCGGCCACGTCCTCCCGCGGATCAAAGGCAAGCACGGGCGACAGCCCCGGATCGTCAACGTCGGAGATCCGCTCGAACTCCTCACGGGCGCAGTCCGGGTTGTCGCGCAGCGCCTGCATTCGGTAACTGGTCTCGGACCAGGCGGCCTGAAGCTCTGCCCGGGGCGCCCTGAACAGGTCCTGCCTGCCGTGGCAGAACCGAAGCTCATCGGCGTCGTTGAGACTGCCGATCACATGGCTGTGATGTCCCAGCTCCGCCTCGCGCAGCACGGAGAGCACCTCCTCCGTATTCGCGTGGCGCACCTGGATGACGATCCCCAGCTCCTCGGCAAACAGCGCCGCCAGCGGGTCCGCACCCAGATCATCCAGGTGCAGCGTCACGCCGGTGTGCCCGGCAAAGGCCATCTCGCAGATCGTGGCCATGAGCCCGCCGTCGGAGCGGTCATGGAGCGCCAGCAGGTATCCGTCCCTGCTCAACTCGCGCACCGCCCCGAAACAGCGCACGAGCATGTCCGGATCATCCAGGTCCGGCGGATGGTGGCCCACCTGCTTGTACACCTGGGCCAGCGCCGAGCCCGCCAGGCGATTGCGCCCCTTGCCCAGGTCGATGAGGATCAGGTCCGTGTCGCCCGGCTCCGTGCGCAGCATGGGCGTGAGCGTGCGGCGGATGTCCGCCACCGGCGCGAACCCCGTGACGATGAGCGACACCGGCGCGGTCATGACCTGCTCGCCCGCCCCGTCCCGCCACACGGTCTTCATGGACAACGAGTCCTTGCCCACGGGGATGGCGATACCCAGCCGCGGACACAACTCCTCGCCCACCGCCTTGACCGTGTCGAACAGCGCCGCGTCCTCACCGGCATGTCCCGCCGCGGCCATCCAGTTGGCGGACAGGCAGATGCGTCCGATGCGATCGATGTCCGCGGCCATCAGGTTGGTGACGGTCTCGCCGATGGCCATGCGCCCGGAGGCCGCCGGATTCACCAGGGCGATGGGCGCGCGTTCGCCCATGGCCATGGCCTCGCCGGTGTAGCCGTAGTGGTCCGTGGCGGTGACCGCCACGTCCGACACCGGCACCTGCCACGGCCCCACCATCTGATCGCGCGCCACCAGCCCCGTGACGGTACGGTCGCCGATGGTGATCAGAAACCCCTTGGATGCCACCGAGGGCAGACGCAGCACGCGGTGCACCGCATCGGCCGGATCCAGCCCGGCGGTCTCGAACTCCGGCTTGTGGAAGGTCTTGTGATGCACCTCGCGCAGCATCTTCGGCGGCTTGCCCAGCAGCACCTCCATGGGCAGGTCCACCGGCTCGTTGCGGAACAACCCGTCCCCCACCAGCAGGTGCTGGTCGGCCGTCGCGGTGCCGATCACGGCGAAGGGTGCCCGCTCCCGCTCGCACAGGGCGGTGAAGGCGTCCAGGCGGTCCGGATCGATGGCCAGCACGTAGCGCTCCTGGGCCTCGTTGCACCAGATCTCCATGGGCGACATGCCCGGCTCGTCGGATGGCACCGTGCGCAGCTCGATGGCGCCGCCCCGGCCGGCGTCGTTGAGGATCTCCGGTACCGCGTTGGACAGACCGCCCGCACCCACGTCGTGGATGGACAGGATGGGATTGGTCGTGCCCATGGCAGTGCAGCGGTCGATGACCTCCTGGCAGCGGCGCTCCATCTCCGGGTTGCCCCGCTGCACCGACGCGAAGTCGAGATCCTCCGCGCTTTCGCCGCTGGCCACCGAGGAGGCCGCCCCCCCGCCCAGCCCGATGAGCATGGCCGGCCCGCCCAGCACCACCACCGGCGTACCCTCGGGCAGGGCATGCTTCTCCACGTGCTCGGGGCGGATGCTGCCGAGACCGCCGGCGATCATGATGGGCTTGTGGTAGCCGCGCAGTTCGCTGCCGCCTGGGCCCGGCACCCGCTCCTCGAAGGTACGGAAATAACCGGCCAGGGCCGGGCGGCCGAACTCGTTGTTGAAGGCCGCCGCGCCGATGGGCCCGTCCAGCATGATGCGCAGCGCGCTCTCGATGCGCCCCGGTCTGCCGTGATCCGTCTCCCAGGGCTGCTCGAAGCCCGGGATGCGCAGGTTGGACACGGAGAACCCGGTGAG
>SKOF01000187.1 GCA_007120155.1 Thioalkalivibrio sp.
CACCGCCCCGTCTTCCGTGCCGTGGAGGATCAGGAAGGGCGTCGTGATCCCCTCGACGTTGTGAAGGGGGACTGCGATCGATACAGCTCTGGGTCGGCCCAGGGGGTCACCCCCATTCCCATCCGCACCTGTCCGGCCTCCGTGATGCCCTGCTGCACATTGCCCGAGCTGGCGTAGAGCTCGCCGTAGAAGCTGACCAGGTTCGTCACGGGTGCACCCGTGACCACCGCGGCGAACAGATCTGTCCGGCTGACGACGAATGATGATTGATAGCCCCCCCAGGAGTGACCCTGGAGTCCGATCCGGTCCGGATCGGCATAACCCAGCTCGATGACCTTCTCGACCGACGCGGTGAGGTCGTCCAGCGCCGAAGAGCCGGGCTGGCCCATCGTGTAGACGATATCCGGCTGCAAGACCAGGTAGCCTTGGCTGGTATACGTGGAGACGTGTGGACGGTCGTCGTAGCGCGGCAAATGAAAGCTGTGGTGCTGATTCGACATCCGCTCGTAGAAATACACCAGCATCGGGTAGCGCTCACCCGGCTCGTAGCCGGCAGGCAGCGCGAGAGTACCCTGGAGCTCGTGGCCCCGCTCGTTCGTGTAGTCGATCAAGACCCGGCCGGGGCTCCAGGCGAACCCGGAAATCTGAGGGTTGGCCTCGCTCACCCTGCGCGGATTCGCGAATGAATCATCGGTGACCCAGTAGTCGGGGAACTCGGTGAAGGTCTGCCGGGTGAAGAGCACTCGGTCTGTGCTGTCGGCCCGGATCACATTGCCGATCCTGGCATCCTCGTAGATGACCGGCTCGGGCTCCCCGCCCGGAGGCAGCCGCCAGTAGCCATCCTCTTTCGTCCGCTCGCCAGAGGCGGACAGGAGGAGGGGACCGGAGAGATCAACCCCCTCCCCCGAGGGGCGGCCCTCGCTATGGTATCGGAAAACGATCCCCTGCGCCTCACCGACTCCTCTCGTCAAGTTCACCGCTTCTCCCTCTCCTCCCACGGGGACCTGCCAGAGATCGTACCGATGGTTCAGGATCACGGACTCGCCGTCAGCGCTCCACCCCGCCATTGCGTAGGTGCCCACCTCATTCGGGTGACTGTGGTTCTGGCTCGTGAAAGAGACGGGTGCGTGCGCCGAGAGATTCACCTCGCGACCGGTCTCCAGCTCGTGCGCCACGAGCACTTCGTCCTTGAAATAAAGAAACCAGCGCCCATTGGGAGAGATTCCCATCTGGCGCACCAGCCCTTCGACGAGCGGTATGCGTTCCCCGGACTCCAGATCGACCTTGAAGTGGTCGGCGATCGTCCCCCCCATTGCGGGATGTGGCTGTAGGAGCGGGTGTCGCGTCCGACCCCCCAATCACCGGTTCCGGGCAGGGTCACAGTCCGCATCTCGTCATCAGCGAGTTGCACGAGCGTTCTTCGACTCACGTCGAAGACGGCGGCCCAGGTCGTGTTGCGCGCCGGGTCAGCCCGTCGCTCCTGGACCGACTGCGGGGTCTCGTCGATCCAGTGCCAGACGTCCACGTTGCGGCCTTCGCCCTCCGGCTCACCGGGGCCTTCTTCTCGCTGGTCCTTGATGCCCAGGAAGATCCGGGACCCGTCATCGCTCCAGCGGACCCCTCCTCGCTCGCTCAGCACGTACCCTGACGGAAGTCCCCCGGCCGCCGAAGGATTGAAGTGGGTGACCTCCGGCTCGTCGGCTACGGCCACCAGGACGAGGGTGTTCTCTCGCTGCTCCATCCCGTCGGGGGTGTTGCCCCGGAGGAAGGCCAGGTCGTCACCGGCCTCATTCCAGGTCAGTTCGGAGTACGTGTGGCGGCCAGAGGCAAGGATCCACTGGCGGTCGTTTCGGAGGTCCAATAGCACGACCCCGTTCCCGACCTGATCGGGAGCGTCCACCGTGTAGGCCAGATAACGCTCCTCGGGATCGAAGGTGTGGCCCGAGACGTTCCCGATGGTGCGGGTCCGGTGGGCCTGCAGCTCCGCAGGACGAGGTCGGCGCCCCGATGCTCCGCCTCGGACTCTACCCGGGCACGTTGCAGGAGGAGCCAGCGGGCATCGTCCGAGAAGCTCGCACGCTGGAGGCCCGTGGTGGATTCTTCCACTCCCGTGTGCAGATCGATCCAGCGGTGGACGGGAGCCCTTTGCCGGTCGCCTCCGCGTGCATCCCCTCGCTCGGGGTCGATCCTGAGGAGAACCCAGCGTGAATCGGCAGAGAAGGCGGGCTGGGCTCCCCGCGGAATCTCATGGATCCGCTCCCCATCAAGCTCCTTCAGGAAGAGGGTCTCCACACCGTCGTTGGGGACGTGTGCATAGCTCATCCATCGGCCGTCGGGCGAGAGCCTCGCAGAGGCGATCCGGTTCCAGTCCCCGTAATCCTCCAGGGATAGCGGTAGGAGCTCAGCCTCGGACGAGGTGTCGGCCGGCGCGACGAACTGCAAGGGGGCGTCACCCGAATCCACGAGCTTCGAGACCGCCTGCTGCGCACAAAGGGGAGAAGAAAAGAATGTCCCCGAAAGAATGAGGACCGGCAACAGGAAAGAACTCGGAAGCCAGCGCATTGGTACCTCCTGAAATGGGGGCGGGTCGGATGCCACCCGAGGGGTGACCGGAGGCAAGAGATGGCGGGCTAGCGTTTCCGATCGGGTCCCGGCCGGACCTTAGAAGGCCGTTGAAGAAGGGCAGGGACCACCGGGACGGGGTCTTGCGGTGTCAGGGTAGGAGGAGTGTCGAAAGCGATGCCCCAGTGCATCGGTGAGACGCTCCGACGCCGCCTGAC
>SKOF01000486.1 GCA_007120155.1 Thioalkalivibrio sp.
GATAAGATGGATAGAAAAGCCAATGAATGAACCTACATGGACACACAAGGGATGGTTTGGTATCTGCCCAGTCTACCTTGCGGAGATGGATACCGAGGAACCCTTCATCGAACCCCGGCATTGGCTGTTTGAGCCGCTAATGTTCATCAGCCATTACGGGTTTGCCGCTTTAATCTTCTTGGTCTCCTTGATTGATCCAGAGTATGACCCCGGCTGGCCAATTCGTATCACGGGAGAGTTTATCGATGAGCAGTAGATTGCCAAATCAGATTTGGGAGGAATGCATGGAAGACCCTAAATTCCGCAAAGCGGTGGAGCGTGATTCCGCGCAGGTAAAGGCGGTAGTCGAGGGCAAAAACCGGTTTCAGTATCAGAAGGATTTGGCAGCGGCCCTAAATGTGGCGGCCCCCACTGTCTCGAATTGGAAAGCCCGAGGTCTTGTTGTTCAGGATGAAGAGGGTTTCTACCTCAAGGAGGAGACGCGCCGGAAAGTGGAGGCGGCCTATGGTTTCAAGATCAATTCTCCGCTATCGGTAAGGCGGAAGAATTCCTATTGGAGCAAAGGGTCGCACTGTATCAGCCTCAAGGCTCGTAGACTCTACGACCACATGCAGGAGAACCCAAAATAATGTATGACCTGAAATTCAAGCGGCTTCACCCAGACGCCATTCTTCCGACTCGGGCAACAGACGGTTCCGCAGCGCTGGACTTGTACTACTGCGACACTGATATACACCTATTCCCGAATGAGCGTTGCCTTTTTAGCACAGGATGGGCGGCAGCCATTCCAAAAGATCGTGCGGGGTTTATTTGGCCGCGCTCCGGAATGGGTGTTAAGGCAGGCATCGACAGGATGGCGGGCTTGATCGATTCTGACTACCGGGGCGAGATCAGGGTTCTTCTGATCAACCACAGCACGGTTCCTCTTTGGATCGAGCATGGGCAGCGCATTGCGCAGCTTGTAATCGGGCCTATTGACGCAGTTCAGCCAGTAGAGGTAGACGAACTTGATGATACGGAGCGCGGTGCAGATGGTTTCGGCTCTACTGGATCATAAACCCATGAGATACTTTGCCTACGACTATTTTGACGAGGACGGTGCCCCCACAATACTTGTCAAAAGCGAGAAGGAAATTCTCAATGAGTATTGGGCGCAATGGGGCAGGATGATGGAAACTCGATACAACTTCACTCCTGAAGAAGCCGAAAAGCTCAAGCAGGATGAGTGCATCGAGTACTGGGTATCGTTAAATTGGGCTTGGGAAGTTGACGAGCGCGGCAGACCACTGGAGCCACGGTAATGAAAGCGCATGAAGTTCTGGAGCAAGGCAAACAGCTTCTTACGCAGCGCGGAGAGCAGCGTGATTCAAAAGAAGGCGAGCGCAGCATGGCAAGAGCCGTTCGCGCTTTCTGGATTTTGTACGGCGACAGGATTTTGAAGCGGGGCTACATGAGCGAAACGGAGGGATGGGAGTTCATGAGCATTTTGAAGAAGTCCCGAAAAGCTCACGGCGTTTATACCCCCGATGACTACTTGGATGATGTAAACTATGCCGCCCTAGCGGCAGAATCCGAGAGCAACTGGAATGAAAACGGAAAATGACGATACCCCACCCTCTGGGCATGGCTCGCCTTCACTGTCCCCAGTGCCTGAAAAACGATACCCCCTGCTGTCGGCATGGCTCGCCTTCATCATCCCTTGTGTAACTGCATGGCGCTGCTGGCGCACTTTGCTTTTGGCCGTGCTGCTGGTGGCCGCTACGATCCTGATGGCGTCTCTGGTTCCGGCTTTTCTGAAGGTAGCGCCCGATCTGCTGCCGTTTGCATGACAACTTCTGACGGGGGACAATCAAAGTCCACCCACATAGAGGAGAGCGAATGACTGAATACATCAATGACCTGAGAGACCAGCACGCACGCCTGCATGAGTTCGTTGCCCGAGCGGAGGAACGTGGACGGCATATTTCTGAACCGTACACGCACACCCTGCGCTTCGTTTATAAGGGGCGCGAGTATGACCTGCAACAGGCGATCTACATGGATGGCAGTGTTTCACGGTACCAGCACTTTCTGCGGCGGGACGGGCGACTCCTTAATATAGGGGCGCTTCGCAAGGTTCTGGCGGAAATGTCTTGGGACCTGAGATACGCCAATAAGGCGGAAGCCCTGTACGGTTGACACATGGTTTCTGCCGCTCGATATTGCAATCAGTTTCACTCACACACAGGAGGTAACTGTATGGTTAGATTCATTCTTCAAATGTCCACGCTTCTCATCGTGTATTGGTTCTTGCATGTACTGTCTTCAATCCAGTAGGTAACCATGGAACTGCAACCGGTCTTCGATGCCCCGCTGGGGTCATTCTATATGGATGCCGAGCCGCGCTCTGTCGGGCCGCTTCGGCAGGTCATCTGGTACCAAGGGGCCGAGTATCCGTGCACCTTCCCGTCCCAACTGGTCTATTTCTTGGGTTCGTGGGCGGCGTACAAGGATCGGCTAGGAGTTCTGTCGTTCCACATTGAAGAACTGCCATCGGGGAGGCTCGCATTTGTGATGAAAGGCCACCCCATCGGTGACACGATTTTATGGTACTACCGAAAGCTTCCTGAATGGTTGCAATCGCAACTCTGACGGGAGACGATACAGTCTCACACCACAACCCGCAGGAGGGACAACGTGAAAAACAAAGCATGGCAACCGTGGATCGCGATCTACACTGAGCGTTCCGGCTACGACAGCGATGTCTGGGTACACCGCGCCA
>SKOF01000002.1 GCA_007120155.1 Thioalkalivibrio sp.
TCCACGGAGATCTTGCGGCCCATGACCCAGTTGGGATGGGCACAGGCCTGCTCCGGCGTCACGGCCGCCATGTCCTCGGCGCTGTAGGTCCGAAACGGCCCGCCAGAGGCGGTGAGCACGATCCGCTCGACGCCCACGTCACCCAGGCCCCGGCCGAAATCCGCCGGCATGCACTGAAAAACCGCATTGTGCTCGCTGTCGATGGGCAGCAGCTCGGCACCGCTGGCACGCACCTCGTCCATGAACAGCTGCCCCGACATGACCAGGGCCTCCTTGTTGGCCAGCAGGACCCGCTTCCCCGCCCGGGCGGCAGCCAGGGTGGGCAACAGTCCGGCGGCACCCACGATGCCGGCCATGACATACCGGGTGTCCTCCAGTTCCACCACCTGCTCGAGCGCCTCCGGCCCCGACAGCACGCGGGTGGGCAGGTCCGAACCGGCCAGTGATTGTTCCAGCCGCAGGGCGCCGTCGGGGGACACCACCACCGCGTACTCGGGCCGGAACCGGCGGCACTGTTCCGCCAACCGATCCACGTTGCCGTGGGCGGTCAGCGCCACCACGTGGAAACGATCCGGGTGACGCGACAGCACATCCAGGGTATTCACTCCGATGGTGCCGGTGGAACCCAGAATCGTGACGCCAATGGAGGCGCGCGCGGCCCGTTCAGTCATCGCGGCCCCGGGCCCGATGGCCACACCGTGCTGTGAATTGTGTGTGCCGCATACTCTCCACCCTCGTCACCCTGTCCGTCACCGGGCCAGGATGCCACCCCACAGCAGACCCATCAGGAACACCGGGGCGGCAGCCGTCACGCTGTCGATCCTGTCCAGTACACCGCCGTGTCCCGGGAGAATCTGTCCACTGTCCTTCACGCCCGCCTCACGCTTGATCAGGCTTTCGAACAGATCCCCGGCCACCGATACCAACACGGTCAAAAGACATAGGGCGACGAAATAAAACCACAGGCCATGGTGCACCTCAAAGTACCGGGCGCCGGCCACCCCCAGCACCAGCGCAGCGGCCAGGGCGCCGAACAGGCCCTCGCGGGTCTTGCCCGGGCTGATGTGCGGTGCCAGCTTGCTGCGGCCGAAGCGCCGGCCCGTGAAATAGGCGGCGCTGTCGGCGCAGGAGGTCAACAGGAGCAGAAAGACCAGCCAGGCGGGTTGGAGCGAGTGAAAGACCAGCAGCGCGACGCAGGCGGGCACCAGCGTCAGCACACCCGCAATCCCCTTCAGGGCGGGACTTCCCGCGCCGGGACCGCCGGGGCGGTAGACCGCAAGCAGGACCACGACCAATGCCCACCATATCACACCCGCCTGCACCGGCCACAGCCGCCCGAGCGTCAGAACATGGTCCAGGGCCACGAAGCCCGCCAGCAGGCAAAGGCCCAGGTAGAGGATACGCACCGGCTTCTCCTCGACTCCCATGAGCCGGGACCACTCCCAGGCGGCCAGCAGCAGGACCGCCAGCACCAGCAGCAGGAACAGGGCGGTGGGCAGCAGCAGGATCGCGGCCAGGACGCCGGCCGCCAGTGCCACGCCTGTGATGACCCGCGGCCTAAGCCCGCTCACGGCTCACCTGTTCACCGGTGCGGCCGAAGCGGCGCTCGCGCCGGGCGAAGAACCCGAAGGCCGCCTCCAGCTCCGGCGCATCGAAATCCGGCCACAGCACATCGCTGAAGAACAGCTCGGTATAGGCCAGCTGCCAGAGCAGGAAGTTGCTCAGCCGGCGCTCGCCTCCGGTGCGAATGAACAGGTCCGGTTCGGGCAGGCCGGCGGTGGACAACCCGGCATCGAGCATTTCCGCCGTGATGGCGCCGGGTTCGAGGGCGCCTTCCGCCGCCTGCTCCGCCAGGCGCCGGGTGGCGCACACGATGTCCCAGCGCCCCCCATAGCTCACGGCAATGACCAGATGCATGCCGGTATTGCCGGCGGTGCGCCGCTCGGCCTCTTCGATCCGGGACCTGAGCTTGCCGGAGAAGTTCTCCCGTTCCCCGATGAACCGCAGGCGGATATTCCTGGATTCGAGTTCCGGAAGCTCCTTCTCCAGGGCAGTGACGAACAGGCCCATGAGCGTGTTCACCTCGCCGGCCGGTCGGCGCCAGTTCTCACTGCTGAAGGCGAACAGGGTCAGTGCCTCCACGCCCCGGGAAGCACAGAAACGAACGGCCGCGCGGGTGGCGTGCACCCCCTGACGGTGCCCCTCGGTACGGGGCAGATGCCGCGCCCGCGCCCAGCGGCCGTTGCCATCCATGATGATGGCCACATGGCGGGGTATGGCGGGCTTTTGGGAGGCGTCGGAGCTCACGGAACGAACGATGGAATCGGCGTCTGCACGCCCTACACTTCCATCAGTTCCCTTTCCTTTTCGGCAAGGACCTTGTCCACCTCCTCGATGTGGGCGTCGGTCAGCTTCTGGATCTCGTCCTGGCCCCGGCGTTCCTCGTCCTCGGAGATCTCCTTGTCCTTGAGCAGGGCCTTGAGGGCATTGTTGGCATCACGGCGAATGTTGCGCACCGCCACACGGGCGTTCTCGGCCTCGTTGCGCACCACCTTGACCAGGTCCTTGCGGCGTTCCTCGGTCAGTGCCGGCATGGGCACGCGAATCACGGTCCCCTGGGTTGCCGGGTTGAGACCCAGATCCGAGGTCATGATGGCCTTCTCCACCTTGCTCACCATGTCCTTCTCCCAGGGCGTGACCGTCAGCGTGCGGGCATCCTCCACGTTCACGTTGGCCACCTGGCTGATGGGCACTTCGGA
>SKOF01000535.1 GCA_007120155.1 Thioalkalivibrio sp.
GCACCATCGCAAGCCAGCTGCCGGCCACGCTCGGCCCGACCGCACAGATCGCCGAACGTCTCGGCGGCAGGGTTGCGGGCGGCGCGTACGACCAGATCGTCGCACGCGCACAAGAGAGGATCGTGTCCCGCCTACAACCCTTGTCGGCCGAGGCGCAGGCGGCCATGCGACGGCAACTGATACGCGGCATCACGGTCGGGGACAACCCGCGGCAGACTGCCCGCCGGATGCTGTCAAGGCTCGAAGGCGACTTCGCCGGCGGGCTCACCAGGGCGCTGCGGGTGGCCCGCACCGAACAGCTCGACGCCTACCGTGACGCCGGACAGCTGGTGGACCAGGCCAACGCCGATGTGGTGGACGGCTGGCAGTCGTTGACCGCGCTGGACGAGCGGGTGTGCCCGTCGTGTATCGCGATGCACGGACAGCAGTTCTCGTCTGACGTGGCGGGCCCGGACGATCATGTGAACGGCCGGTGTGACCGGCTGCCGACGGTGCGTCCGTGGCGGGAGTTGGGGTTCGACGTGGACGAGCCGCCGTCTCTGCTGCCTGACGCGCGCGCCTGGTTCGACACCCAGCCTGAAGCGACACAGGTGGCGATCATGGGTCCGTCGCGTCTGGATGCGTTCCGGTCGGGCCGTATCGGCTGGGACGACATGTCCCGGCAGGTCGAGAACGTGGGGTGGCGGACGTCCCGTCAGGTCGACAACCCTGGCTGGCGGACGTCGAGGCAGGTCCCGTCGCTCAAGTCGCTCGGTGTGGAAGCGGCGGCCTAGCCGTCCACGTCACGGTCCGCTTCGACACCAGAGTCCGGCGCCACCGCGCCGCAGATTTCGCAGACCATCCAGCCTGTCGCCCCGCTGGCCCCTATCGACACCGATTGCAGCACCCAACGGTGCGGGCACGGCGACGGCTCAAGTTCCGGCATCGCCGGCAACCCTAGACCACGCCGCGACGAGATGCGCGGCCGACCCGGAGCGCTACGAGATGAGCGACACCGACACCCAGGAACAGCAGACCGACGAAACCGTCGAGACCGAGCAGAAGCCCGACGAGCAGACGCCGGACGACGCCGTAGCCAAGGCCGTGCAAGAGGCCACCAAGAAGGCCAACGCCGAAGCCGCCAAGTTCCGCAAGCAACGCGACGAGAACGCCAAGAAGCTCGAAGAACTACAGAAGCAGACCGAAGGCAAGGTCGACGAGTCAGAGGTCGAAAAGGCCGCCCGCGAAGCCGCCGAGAAGGCGACCGCCGAGTGGGAAGCCAAGATGGCCCGCAAGGAACGCGAAGCCGCCCTCTACCGGGACCACGGCCGCAAGTTCCAACGGCCCGACGACGCACTCGCCTTCATCGACCTCGACGACGCCGACGACCTCGACGAGGCCGTCACCACGCTCCTTGAGGAACGCCCATACCTCGCGGTCGACGAGACGCGACCGTCCGGCTCCGGCGACGCCGGAAGCCGAACCCCACCCAAGGACAAGGACCCCGGCGAGATGTCGGTGTCCGAGTACCAGGAGTGGCGCGCCAGACAGATCGAGGCCGGGACATGGAGTGCCCGGTCCTGACCAAGGAAACCACCGATGGCTCAGAACATCCTCACCGCCTCGGTGATCGCCCGCGAGGCCATCACGACCCTGTACAACAACGCGGTCATGGCCAACCTGGTCTACCGTGGAGTCGAAGCAACGTTCGGCTCCGAGGTGCTGGGCCACAAGGTGGGCGACACCGTCAACATCCGCCGTCCTGCAACCTTCGAGTCGAAGTCGTTCACGACCGAGATCGAGGTCCAGGACATCGTCGAAGGTGCCATCCCTGTCGTGGTCGACCGTCACGAGGACGTGTCGTTCTCGGTCACCGCGAAGGAACTCACCCTCGACGTGTCGCAGTTCTCGGAACGGTTCATCTCCCCTGCCACCGAAGCGCTCGCCCAGCGGGTCGACATCGACCTTCTCGGGCTGCGTTCCGACGTGATCCAGTCGGTGACGATGGACACCTCCGAGCCGTGGAACACCGTGATCGACGCCCGCACCGAGCTAAACAAGCAGGCGGTTCCGCTCACGCAGCGGCGCGCCGTGTGGACCTCCGAGCATGAGGGCGAGATCCTCAAGTCGGGCCGGTTCACCAAGGCGAACGAGACCGGGGATGCGTCCCGGTTCGTGAACGCTTCGCTTGGCCGTGCCGGCGGGTTCGACCACTTCCTGGACCAGAACGCCGACGACGGCGACTACTCCGACGGCGAGTCGGTGCTGTTCCACCCGTGGGCGTTCTGCCTGGCGGCGGTCCCGTTGGAGGACATCGACAACGCGCTCGACGCGGCGGTCGTGTCCCACAACGGCCTGTCGATCCGGGTGGTCCGCGACTACGACATCAACTCGAAGGCGAACGTCATCTCGCTGGACATCCTGTACGGCGTCAAGACGCTCGACAACGCCCGTGCGGTGCTTGTTGGTGACGGCAGCTGACCTCTAAGGCCCCTCCGGGGCGTGTAGCCCCCGCGTCCCGGAGGCGGCCTATGCCTAGCGAGTCGAAGTTCACCCGCCCTCGTGACGACTGCCCCCACCCTGAGTGGTGGACGGCAGACAACGGTCACGCCACCGAACATCAGGTGACCGTGCTGGTGGCCGCGTTCGTGACGGCGCTGCAGCCCGACTATGTGGTCGAAACCGGCTCCTATCATGGCCAGACCGCCCGGGCGATCGGGCTGGCGCTCAAGGCGAACGGGCACGGCCGGCTCGACAGTGTGGAGGTCGAC
>SKOF01000172.1 GCA_007120155.1 Thioalkalivibrio sp.
GTCAAGGGCAAGCGCGTTACGTGGGGGAAGGAGTCACAGAGTCTATGCGTTCATCGATCACCGCAAAAATACGCTAAGATTTTGTGCGGATCTGCATAACCGAGAGGTTTTCATCGCACGCCTTAAGGTAGTGTTTGACTTGCCGACAGGGCGTGGGTCTGCTGCTTTCAAATAGCATCGACTACAAATGTCGAGGCCTCAGATGTTGAGCCATCGAACGATTTTGGCTTCAACCTGTCTTGGTCTATTTTTTGCTGCTCTGGCGTCGACTGGGAAGGGCTATCATGTTGATTTTCATTGCAAAGCGCCTGCTGTACACAATTCCGATCCTGTTGGGAGTTTCCCTTATGGTGTTCGGCCTCGTGCAGCTGATCCCAGGCAATCCGATTGATCTGCTTTTGCCGCCGGAGGCTTCACCTGAGGTCATTGCTCAGATGAAAGCGGCTTACGGATTCGATCGGCCTCTGTATGTGCAGTATTTCAGTTGGCTTTGGCGTACTGTTCAAGGGGACCTAGGTTATTCGATCTTCACTGGAGCCCCGGTCGCCCGGGAGCTGTTCAATGCCTTGGGTAATACTTTCCTGCTGGCGATCCCGGCGGCCGTCCTTGGCTTCGCTCTGGGCGTCACCCTCGGAACGGTGGCGGCCTTTTACCAGGGGACCTGGATCGACAAGAGCCTTTCGGCGCTTGCCATCTCAGGAGTGAGCCTTCCGAACTATTGGCTGGCAATCGTCTTGGTGGTGATCTTCTCGGTCACGCTGAATTGGTTGCCTGCACAGGGGATGGGGTTCGAAGGTGTGCCCACCAGCTGGAGCGAAACGCGCTCTCTGGTTCTACCCGTCGTCACCCTTTGTCTCATTCCCATGGGGGTGGTGGCGCGCGTCGTCCGTGCCACCGTTCTGGAGGTTCTGAACCAGGAGTTCGTGGCCACCCTGCACGCAAAGGGCCTGATCAACCGCGAGGTCCTGTTCCACGTTCTCAAGAACGCCGCTCCAGCTGCGCTCGCGGTGATGGGTTTGCAGTTCGGCTATCTGTTGGCCGGCTCGATCCTCGTCGAAACGGTGTTCAACTGGCCGGGTTCCGGCAACCTGCTCAATCAGGCTGTTTTCCGCCGCGACGTGCCTGTGATGCAAGCCACCATCGTGGTGCTCGCCTTCTTCTTCGTGCTGGTCAACCTTCTGGTCGATATAGCACAGGCCGCCATCGATCCTCGTATCCGCCGTTGATGCCATGCCGCGCGCCCGGGGGCTCGCGCCCCTTTGGGTGCGCGCCAGTCACCATGGGAGACCCGCCATGAGCGTTTCGACTAAGGTTTCGGAGTTTCCGGACTATACCGATCTGGCCAGACCGCGCGAGGTCGTGAGTCCGGGGTACTGGCAACAGGTCGGACAGCGTCTGTCACGCGACCCGGTCACCATCGCGTCGGGCGTACTGCTTCTGTTGATTGCGTTGGGGGCGATCTTTGCGCCCATCATCGCGCCCTACAGCCCCTATACCGGCTCCATCATGCTCCGGCTCAAGCCGATCGGTTTCGAGGGGCATCTTCTGGGGACCGACGAAACCGGACGCGACATGCTGAGCCGCCTGCTCTACGGGGGGCGCCTGTCGCTCCTTGCGGGGGTCGCGCCGGTCACCATGGCGCTTCTCATCGGAGGCACCCTCGGCATCGTCGCGGGCTTTGCGGGCGGCATCATCAACACCATCATCATGCGGGTCACGGACGTATTCTATGCGTTTCCGTCCATCCTGCTGGCCATCGCGATCTGCGGCCTGCTGGGCACCGGGCTGTTCAACACGCTTCTGGCGCTGACGCTGGTGTTCATCCCGCCGATCATCCGCATCTCTGAATCTGTGACCACGCAGGTACGGTCCCTCGACTTTGTCGAAGCTGCCCGGGCGAGCGGTGCAAAGCCTGCCCAACTGATCCGCCATCAGATCCTCGCCAATGTGCTGGGCCCGATCCTGGTGTACGCAACGAGCCTCGTCAGCCTGTCCATCATCCTTGCGGCCGGTCTGAGCTTTCTGGGCCTCGGGGTCACGCCGCCATCGGCTGAGTGGGGCCTGATGCTGAATTCGCTGCGCCAGGCAATCTTTGTCGACCCCGTGCTCGCCGCGCTGCCCGGCGTGATGATCTTCGTGACGTCCATGTGCTTCAACCTGATCTCCGACGGGTTGCGCAGCGCCATGGACGTCCGGATTCGGATGTGAGGGGAGGGGCCGCAATGACTGCGATTCAAAAGACGGTGGCAGACCACGATCCGCGCGATCGCGGTGGTCCGCGCCAGCCGATGCTGATCGTCCGAGATCTCGTGAAGCACTTCCCGATCAGGAGTGGCCTGATGGGGAAGGTCTCCGCATCGGTGCAGGCCGTCGACGGCGTTTCCTTCGAGGTACGCAAGGGGGAGGTGCTCGGCGTGGTCGGGGAGTCCGGCTGCGGCAAGTCCACGCTGGCCCGCCTGCTGATGCGCCTCATCATCCCGGATGCTGGCGAAATGATCCTCGACGGGGACCCGGTCGGCGAGCGGGGGGGCATGAGCGATGCCGGATTGCGCCGGCAGGTCCAGATGGTGTTCCAGGACAGCTATTCCTCGCTGAACCCGAGGATGCCCATCGCCGACACCATTGCCTTCGCGCCGAAGATCAACGGAACGCCTTCACGCGAGGCGAATGACCGGGCTCGATCCCTCCTCGACCAGGTCGGGCTATCGCCTGCCATGTTCGCCCGCCGCTATCCCCA
>SKOF01000401.1 GCA_007120155.1 Thioalkalivibrio sp.
TGTTAACAAAAAAAATGAAACAGAAGATTGTATTAGAAATTATATTAAAAATGATATTAGATATTTTAGTTATGATGGAATAATAAAAGAAGAGGACATTAAAAGAATTAATCCCGATTTAATTTTTCTTCATAGCACAATGGCTAAAAAGGTTGAAAATGATGGGGAATGGTTAAAAAATTACAAAACAATTAGAGTTCATCATGGTTGGAATTTGGGTGAACTTAAACATGTGGATTTGAATTGGTTTGTTAGTGATTTTGTTTTTGAAAAATTAAATTATCCAATTTCAAAACATTTTATATTACCCCCAGTTACATATGTTAAAGATTATTTAGGTATTAAAAGACCAGAAAGAAAACCGGTTGTTGGAAGAATACAAAGTCAAACACATATTGGAGGTAAACCGTTTCCGCAAACATTTTATGATTTAATGGAAAAACTTGATACCGATTTATTTATTGTGGGACCAGATGATCCAACGATAAAAAACGTTATTCAGCACAATAAAATTGAAGCGGGTAGAATGGTTGAATATTTGAAAGAAGTGGATTTATTTGTTATTTGGCAGGATAAAATTGAAACATGGTGTTTGGTCGCCACAGAAGCAAATTTAAGTGGTATACCCGTTGTTGCAAGAAGAATGAATGATGGCCTCACTGAGCAGTTAAATAAGTCTGGTGGTGGTATTTTGGTGAATACAGAAGAAGAATTTATTAATGCCGTAAATAAACTACTAAAAGATGATAAACTTAGAAAAGAAATGGCAAACAAAGGAAAGGATTGGCTCGTTGAAAATGCAAACACCAAATTATTAAGAGGACACGTATATAAATTATTGAATGAATAGAAAAAACATTATTCATGTATATGAATGGGGTATTATATGGGGGGGGGCTGCCCACATCAATTATTGCATTAATAAAAGAATTAAGTGAATATGATCACTACGTTTTGCAATTAAATAACAGGGTTAATAGGTTATTTTCCGATGAATATGAAAAAAATGGTGCCCATTTTCATGCATTGAGTAAGAAACTTAATAATAATGATGTTTTAAAAATAAATCCCGAACATGTATTTTTACATTCTTGTAATAAAAATTACATTAATGCACCAATTTTAAATGAATATAATACTATTTCATTTTATTATTATAACACCACCAATAATAATGATTATTTTGGTAATTTGAATTGGTTTGTTAGTGAGTTTTTATATAAAAGGACTCAAATTAAACCAATCAATTATATTATTCAACCACCACCAATATTTATTAATGATTTTATTAATATTAAAAGACCGAAAAGAAAACCCATTATTGGTAGAATACAAAGTAGGAGTCTTTTAAAGGAAGGAAAGTTTTCTAATATTTTTTTTAATGTCTTATCTAAAATAAATGCAAAATCATTTATTGTTGGTCCCCCAAATGCTGATGCTGGAGTAAAACCCGGAATGATGCCCCAATATTTAAAAGAAATTGACATTTTTGTTATTTGGGGGAACACAACAGAGTCTTGGTCCTTGGTCGCAAGTGAAGCAAATTTAAGTGGTATACCCGTTGTTGCAAGAAGAATGAATGATGGCCTTACTGAGCAATTAAATAAGTCAGGTGGTGGCATTTTAGTAGATACGGAAGAAGAGTTTATTGATGTGGTAAATATGTTAATTGATGATGAAAATAAAAGAAATGAAATTGCCGAAAAGGGAAAATATTGGTGTTTAGAAAATACAACATCCAAATTAATCAGGGGTTTTTTATGATAAAAAATAGAATATTACATATATTCGAATGGAATTTTTGGGGTGGTGTTCAATCTTCAACATTATCCTTAATAAAAGAATTAAAGGAATATGATCATTATGTTTTACAACTTTATAGGAAGGAATCCACGGATTTAAAAAAATGTTTTGAAAAGAATGGGGCGGTTTTTTTTGTTTCAAATGGAAAATTAAGAGAAAAAAATCTTTCTGAAATTAATACAAAGATTATTTTTTTACATTCAATAAATAAAAAGTATATTGTTGATAAGAATGGTTGGTTAAAAAAATATAAAGTAATAACATTACACCATTATTTAAATGATAATTATCTTGGTGACTTAAATTGGTTTGTTAGTAAATATCTTTATGAAATAACACCAGAAAACATAAATAATAAAATAATCGTACCACCACCAATATATGTTAAACCGTTTTTAAATCTCGAAAGGCCAAAAAGAAAATTAGTTATTGGTAGAATACAAAGTAAAAGTATGTTATTAAAAGGAAAATTTCCATTAACTTTTATGAAATTAATTCATAAATTAAATCATGATATTTTTATTGTTGGACCACAAAATGGAAACGCTGATGTTATACCTGATATGATGCCCCAATATTTAAAAGAAATTGACATTTTTGTTATTTGGGGAGAAACAAAAGAAACGTGGTCATTGGTGATAAGTGAAGCAAATTTAAGTGGTATACCCGTTGTTGCAAGAAGAATGAATGATGGGCTTACTGAACAATTGGAAAAATCTGGTGGTGGCATTTTAGTGGATACAGAAGAAGAGTTTATTGACGCTATAAACATGTTAATTAATGATGAAAATAAAAGAAATGAAATTGCCGAGAAGGGAAAATATTGGTGTTTAGAAAACACAACATCCAAATTAATTAGAGGTTATTTATAATTAAAAATGAATAAGAATATTACATATATTATTTTAGATGGTGTTGAATGTATTATAAAA
>SKOF01000555.1 GCA_007120155.1 Thioalkalivibrio sp.
CCTGCAGGGGCTTGCCGTCCGGTGCGCAGAGGGCGGCAATGGCGCGGCCGGTGGCGACGGAACCCGTCACGGACACCCCGTTCACGCGGGGGTCGCGCACCAGAGTCCGGGCCGTGGATCCTGTGCCCCAGAGCAGTTGCAGGGCGTCCGGCGGGAGCCCCGCTTCCAGGTAGCTGTTCATGAGCCGGCGCGCCAGATCCATGGCCAGCGGCGAGGGTTTCCACACGACCGCGTTGCCAAAGGCCAGGGCGGCGGTGACTTTGGCCAGCGGGATGGCCACCGGATTGTTCCAGGGCGTCAGCAGGGCCGCCACGCCCAGCGGGTGGTGCCGCACGTACGCGCCGGGCCAGGCCAGTTCGGGTTCCCGCGCCAGTTCGATGGCCGCCGTCATGTGCGCCAGCGCCCTGCGCACTTCCTCCCGCCCGTCGCTCACCGGTTTGCCGATCTCCAGGGCCATGGCCCGTGCCAGTGCGTCGACCTGTGTTTCAAGCGATGCGCGCCAGGTGTCCAGCATCCCCGGCAACTGCGTCCGCTGGAATGGGTCGGGCCGGTAGCGGCTGGCGGCCGCTACCGCCAAAGCCACTGTCTCCGCATCGGCTTCACCGGCCTCGGCGATGACCCGCGCGGGCTCGGTCGGCGAGACGTGGCGCATCGGCGCCTGTCCGGACGCGCGGCGCCATGTGCCTTCGATGCAGGCCGTCTCAGCGGTCACCGGCGCCGCGCCGGCACCCGGGTTCATGCGCTCGCACAGCGCCTGCAGGGAGAGAAACCTGGCGGCCCGCGCCGACAGCCATTGCCGTGACAGCTCGCCGTGCAGGGCGTCCTGGCTGCCGACCGCTTCGTCGACGACCAGGACACGAAACCCGCGTGCATAGGCGTCCAGTGCGGTGGCCTGGATGCAGGCGTTCAGGTAGATGCCGCCCAGTACCAGGGTGTCCACACCGAGCCCGCGCAGATGTCCCGCAAGCTCCGGGTTGTCGAACGCGCTGTAGAATCGTTTCCCGAGCACCGTCTCGCCGTCGTCCGGGGACAGGGCCGGGGGTGGGGCGGCGCCCGGCGTGCCGAGGCGGCAGGGTATCTCCGCGAGAGCGGCCCAGTGCGGCATGCAGTTGCCCCCGTCGGGATCCACCAGGGTATGCACATGCACCACGGGGACGGCCGAGGACCGCGCCAGCGCGAGCAGCGCCGCGTTGGCGGCGATGAGTGTGTCCGGTTCGGGCAGCAGGCCCGGGCGGGAGAGAAAGTCCTGCTGCAGGTCGATCAGCAGCAATGCGGGATTCATGCGCTGGTCCGCAGATCCGCTCGCAGATAGATCCCCACGCGATCGGCCACCTGTTCGGCCAATGCGCGCGTACCCACCACCCGCGCGCCGGCCGCGGCGATGTCGCGCGTGCGCCAGCCGGCCGCAAGCGTGTCGTCGATGGCCGCAGCCAGTGCCTGTGCCACCCGGGTCTGACCGAAGCTCTCGTGCAGCATCATGGCCAGCGACAGCAGTTGACCCAGCGGGTTGGCCCGGTCCGTGCCGGCCAGATCATGTGCGGCGCCGTGCCCGGTCTGGTAGACCGCGTGTCCCGCATGATTGAAGTTGGCGGAGTAGGATATGCCCCGGGAGGCCAGCAACAGCGCGGCGCCGTCGCCCAGCACGTCCCCGAACAGGTTCGGCGCCACCACCACGTCGAAGGCCCGGGCGTCGGCCACCATCTGATAGCCCGCGTTGTCGACTTCAAGAATCCTGAGATCCAGGTTTGCTTCACCGGCGATACGCCGTGCCTCGGTCTCCCAGAGACGGCTGATCGATGGTGCGCCGCCGGGTTTGGTCACGACGCACAGTTCCCCGCGCCGGGCGCGGGCCAGCCTGGTCGCGGCCTCCAGGATGTCCGACACCTGCTCGGTGGTGTAACCGAAACGATGGGAAGCGTACCCGCCGGAGGTCGATGTCTCCAAGTGAAACTCGCCCTGGTAGAGCCCGCCCAGGTTCTCGCGAACCAGGAGGATATCCACGTCCTCGACGGTTTCGGGACGCAGCGGCCCTGTATCGGCCAGCGGGGGCAGGGGCCTGAGCGGCACCAGCTTGCAGAAAAGCGAGAACTCCCGGCGCAACTCGTAGACGAACCGGTCGCCGCCGGGCCCGCACAGCAGTGCGCCGCCATCGCGGAACAGTTCCCGGCAGAAATCGATCACCTCGCCGCTGAGGGGTTCGCCGCCCGCGGCCATGGCCACCTTGCCGATCGCCCCCCCCTGGCGGTAACGGAAACGCATGGCGGTGTGCGCTTCGATGGCGCCCAGCACCAGCCGGCAGCAGGCGAGCAGTTCGGGCCCGATCCCCTCTCCCTCCAGGATGCCGATCAGGGGGGCGTCATTGGCGGGCGGCCGGCGCCCGGTGATGCATCCCAGGTACCGTGTGCTGTCAGGCGTGGAGCGGGTCATGATCATCCCGGAAGGGTGCGAACAGGGCAGCCGGATCCGACGGGTGTCCACGCACCAGACTCACGCCGCTGGCCACGTCCAGCGTGAACGACTCAAGCCCGGCGTCCGCCCGTATCCTGTCCATGAGATCGCATACCGTGTGCTCGTAGGCCTTGTCCTCGCCG
This sequence comes from Thioalkalivibrio sp., assembly GCA_007120155.1. Taxonomy (GTDB): domain Bacteria; phylum Pseudomonadota; class Gammaproteobacteria; order Ectothiorhodospirales; family Ectothiorhodospiraceae; genus Thioalkalivibrio_A. Next base: position 2,592 of record SKOF01000555.1, read on the forward strand.
TAGAACGTGCTGGTGCGCTTGACGGTGCTGTCATGGAACAGCGTGGCCGACCGGGCCGTCAGTTTGGGCAGGAAGGCCTGATAGTCGAAGCAGGCCTGCCGGGCGGTGTGCAGGCCGTCCACCATCAGCAGGCCCACGTCGC
>SKOF01000380.1 GCA_007120155.1 Thioalkalivibrio sp.
CCCTTGATCTTCAGCGAGTAGTAGATGATCAGGGTGAACACGCCCAGTGCCAGACCGATGGTCACGTTGATGTCGGTGGTCGGCACGATCTTGAAGTACGGGATGCCCAGCAGGGAGGCAATGTGCGGCAGCAGGTCGACCGGCACCAGATCCATCAGGTTGAGCAGGAAGATCCAGACAAAGATGGTCAGCGCAAGCGGTGCAATCAGATCGTTGTTGCGCTTGAACGAGCCACGGACGTTCTCGTTGACGAAGTCCATGATCCATTCGACGAAGTTCTGCCAGCCGGCGGGCACGCCCGCGGTCGCGCGCTTGGCAGCCGCGCGGAAGCTGAGGACGAACACCAGGCCGAGGGCGATGGACCAGAACATGGAGTCGACGTGGATAGCCCAGAAACCCATCTCGGCCGCTTCGGTCGCGGTCTTCGCAAAGCCGAGACCGTGTTCGGGGTGGACCCCGAAGGTGAGGTTGTTGAGATGGTGCTGGATGTGCTCATCCATCGTCGGCTGTGCGCTATCTGAAGCCATGCAGTTATCTCTTCATTGCTTGAGCGGAAGCCCGGTGAATCCACCACACGGGCAACAGGTGCACCGCGAGGAAACCACCGAACAGGACCAGCAGGTCGGGCTCGTCGAAACGAGCGAAGACCACGGCAAAGGCCCCTGCGATCAACAGCAGGCGCCCTGCCTGAGCGAACATCATGCGGCCGGCCAGCGAGCGGACGGCCGCGGCCTGGTAATCCCCGAACACGGCAATCACCATCACCGCGTTGCCCATAATGGCGATCGCCCCGCCAATTGCCATGAAAGCGGCGGCCGACGGCGAGACAAACACCAGGAGCAGGACCGTCAGGAGCGCCGTGGCGGCAAGCTGCAGGCCGAGCGATTGAAGGGCGTGGCTGTAGCTTCGCGGCGTCATCTGACGGACGGGTCGAACCGCCCCTCCCGGAAAATTGCGCGCAGTATAAGTGGGCCCTTGTGGGAGGTCAACGCGCGGCAGGCCGCGGCGAAGCACCGCGGTTACTGGATGTGAGCGAGAATGCCGTCGAGCTCGTCCAGGGAGTTGTATTCGATCACCAGGCGGCCCTTGCCCTGACGGTTGTAGCGGACCTGGACGCGCGCGCCGAGCTGGTCCGAAAGGCGGCTTTCCAGTTGCCGGACCTCCGGGGCGGGTGCCGCCGGCTCGGACTTCTTGTCCGGCTGTGCGGCGAGGACTTTCTTCACCAGCTGCTCGGTGGCACGCACCGACAGACCGCGCTTGACCACGGTGGCGGCAACCCCGGGCTGGTCGTCCAGTGGCAGCGCCAGCAGGCTGCGGGCGTGGCCCATCTCCAGGCGACCCTGGTTGACGTGCTCCTTCACCGCATCGTGCAGCTCCAGCAGACGCAGCAGGTTGGACACCGCGGCCCGCGACCGGCCCACCGCCTCGGCGGCGGCCTGGTGGGTCATCTCGAATTCGCCGATCAGGCGCCGAATGGCCTGTGCCTCTTCCAGCGGGTTGAGATCCTCGCGCTGGATGTTCTCGATCAGGGCCATCGCCGCGGCGGCCTGGTCGGGGATATCCCGCACCACCGCCGGCACGGCCTCCAGTCCGGCGAGCTGGGCGGCGCGCCAGCGGCGTTCGCCGGCGACCAGCTCGTAGCCGTCGGCCACACGGCGCACCACCACCGGCTGCACGATGCCCTGGGCGCGGATGGAGTCGGCCAACTCGGCGAGTGCCTCCTCCGACATCTGCACGCGCGGCTGGTAGCGCCCGCGCTGGATGCGTTCGATCGGAATCTGCTCCAGGCTGTCGGATTCGTCCTCGGCGGCCGGAGCCCCGCTCAGCAGGGCGTCCAGGCCACGACCCAGTCCACGTTTCGCCATCGTTCTGTCCTGCCCTCGTCAGCGCCGCAGCATCTCGCCGGCCAGCGCCAGATAGGCGACCGCGCCGCGGGACGAGGCATCATACAACAATGCCGGCTGGCCGAAGCTGGGGGCTTCGGCCAGCCGGATGTTGCGCGGGATCACGGTTCGGAACACGCGCTCGCCGAAATGACCGGTCAGCTGCTCGGAGACGTCGCCGGACAGACGGTTGCGCGGGTCGAACATGGTGCGCAGCAAACCGGCGATGCGCAGGTTCGGGTTGGGGCCACGCTGGATGCTTTCGATGGTGCGCATCAGGGCGGTCAGACCCTCCAGCGCGTAGTACTCGCACTGCATCGGGATGACCACGCCGTCCGCGGCCACCAGGCCATTCACCGTCAGCAGGTTCAGCGACGGCGGGCAGTCGATCAGCACATGGTCGTACGGCTCGGGGACGGTGGCCAGCGCGTCGCGCAGGCGGTATTCGCGGCGCGGCTCTTCCATCAGGCGTACCTCGGCGACGGTCAGGTCGCCGTTGGCCGGCACCAGGTCGAAGCCGGCGTCCACCCGGCGGGCGCTGTCGGCCAGGCTGGCCTGCCCGAGCAGGAGCTCGCAGCTGGTGGTGCCGTCGGCGTGCTTGTCGGCGCCGGAGCCGGTGGTGGCATTGCCCTGCGGGTCCATGTCGATCACCAGCACACGCTTGCCGAGCCGGGTCAGCGAGGCGGCGAGGTTCACGCAGGTGGTGGTCTTGCCCACCCCGCCCTTCTGATTGGTGATTGCGAGCGTCTCGGTCACGGCTCAGGCTCTCTCGATAATGGCGATATGGCGCGCCGCCGGTTCGCCGGGAATGGTAACCGGGTCGACGCCGCGATACGACCACG
>SKOF01000527.1 GCA_007120155.1 Thioalkalivibrio sp.
CGACAGGCCCAGCCGACGGGCGATGGCCCGGCGCAACTCCGACTCCGGCAGCAGGTTGGCGAAGAAGGGGCGGGCCAGATCGTCCTCAAAGGGTGCCGATTGCAGGGGTAGTTTCAACGACAAGGGAACGGCATCTTCTCTATCGAGCCAGGCCGGATCGTAGCGGAAGGCGAAGCGTCGCCCATTTTCCAGCCAGAGTCGGCCCACCAGATTGGTGCGCAAGTAGACGTTGAGGGCCTGATCTCCGCCCGACTTCATTAGGGGCGCTCGTCCCTGTCGCTGGCGTGGGTCCAGCCACGGGGCCGGATGTTCAGTTCCAGCCCGAGACACTTGAGCACCTGCAGGACCTTGCCGAGTGCCATAGTGGGCTTGCCGTTTTCCAACTCGGAGATGAAACGCACACCGACACCACACAGGGCCGCGAACTCGGCCTGGGTGGCACCTTGGGACTTGCGCTGGGCGCGAACGCAACGGCCGATGTCTTCGGCGGTTGAAATTTGCCCGAACGGTAATTTTTGTGCCTGTCTCATGGAACCGACCACCCGAATTTTCCCGTTCGGGAAATTTAGAACAGGATAGACAGGCATGCAACCTAGTATTCCCGATCGGGAATATTAGCTATCAATCTCAGTCACCGAAGTACCATGCATAGGTCGGGCGCAACTTGGTTCAGCCTACGGCACATACCGAGCCAAGTGGCGCAAATCAATAAACGCGCCACTTTCCCATGCACCGCACAATCTTGAGTAATTTCAGGACCGGCGCCCAATGCCCGGCACACGACGAGCGACGGACTCCCCGCTTGAAGCGGCGTTTTTAGGTTTGAAACTGGGCGTCTAAGGCTCCATTAGACACCAGATATGCCGTCTTTATGAGAATAATCATTGAGATAGCGTGGTCCGACCCGCTTATCCCTTGAGCACATCCCGCATGGCTCGGATTACGGGGATACGGTCAACTCCGCTGTTGATACACCCTTAACGAGAGACCGCTCAGCAATTGCTCCTTGGTAGAACACCTGGCAACTGCTAGAGGACACTCACTGGCGCCGAGATGCCCCGGGCGCAAAGTTCGTCGACAAGCTAAATAAGCCTGGGATTCTTCCAGGCATGAAAGATTCAAAATCGCGGCCTATCCCTGAGTGGGACTGCGTAGTCCGTCCCCGCGATTCATTCGTCTGAACCGGGCCGACCCTGAGAAAGGAGTCTCACGAAGTCCGATTCCTCGCTTGCCGTGAGCAGGAGCTTGTCCGTCGAACGGGTCATCGCCACGTACAGAAGCCTGGCATCCGATGCCGGATCATCGTACTGGCCCGGCAACCCGCCGACGCCCGGGATCACCACAACCGGAAACTCCAGACCCTTGCTGCTGTGCATGGTCATGACCTTCACCGTGTCCTTCGCCGGGTCGAAGGCCTTCTTCTCCACGGATTCCACCAGGCTGTCCACCGGCACATCTGATTCGCTAAAGCCCGCGGTGACCCTTCTGGCCAGCGCTTTGGAATGACAGGTCACTGCCATGTCGCGCCATGGGATCCCCTCCCGGTTGAGCCTCGACAGGGTGTGGGTAACATAGCGGATCTCCTCGTCCAGAGATGAGCAGAGCTTCAGGTAGGGAGGCGGGCCGTGGCGGCCCCCGGCCTCGGGTTCCACCAGCGGGACGTGGTCCTCGTCGGACTCTGCCGGGTTCAGGTAGTGCTTGGCGAAACGGTAGGCGAAATCCAGGATCTCATGGGTGTTGCGATAATTGAGCTTGAGGATCGTCGTGCGGCCGCGTGCCTGGATGCCGACACTGGAGAGGCTGAAATCCAGTGCCCTGTCCTTCCTGTAGATGGACTGTGCGTCGTCGTAGAGCAGCAGCAGGGAACCCTCATCGGGATCGACCATCTGGACAATCAATCGGAGCCAGTCCGCCTCGAAATCATGGCCTTCATCGATCATCAGGGCACCGTACTGAGCCCTTGGAATCTCCCCCTTTTCGACGGCCGCGATCACCCCGGGCACCAGATCGTCCAGGTAGTGCCTGCCCGGCGCGGGGCGCGGCACGTGATAGCGCTTGAGCTGCTCGCCGCACCAGTCGTGGAAGTGATATACATGCACCCGGTCATGGATGCCCTGCTCTTCCATCATGCCGCGCAAGCGGGCGGCCAGCGTGATGTTGAAGCAGATCACGAGTATGGGCTTGTGCAGAAGGCGGGCCAGGTAAAGGCAACGATACCCCAGGATCAGCGTCTTGCCCGAGCCGGCCACGCCGTGGATGACCCGGTGCCCCTGGCCGAGACTCCGGGCCAGCTGCTCCTGCTGCATGTCCATCACCCTGATGATGTCCGGGATCAGCGCATCCGGTGACTTTGCATCACTGTCGCCCGACTCGCCGTCAGGAGCTTCCTCGAACAACCCGGCCTGCCCGTTCCCGATCCGTATTTCCGGAAAAACATGCCAGCGCACCCGGTCGATCTGCGGCAGGCTCATCTGGCGGTTGAAGGTCACGTTGAACATGTCCCAGAGGTGCTTCTGGAAGGCCTCCGGATCGGTGGATTCCATCATCTCGTCACGGCAGATCACCTGATGCCCGGGCATCACCTCGCACATGCCGCTGCTGTTGAACTGCTCACGGCTGATCCGGGTGAGCACGACGCCATAGCCGTAAGGGAAGCAGAGCCTTCCCTGGTAACGGCCCAAGGGGTTTACCAGTTGAGGGTCACCTTCGAGTCGGTTGACC
>SKOF01000342.1 GCA_007120155.1 Thioalkalivibrio sp.
CGTGTGTCCCAGTACATACAGTTCATCAGGATCGATATATGCGGGATGTACTGCTCAAAATCATTTTCATATTTTTCGGGATGTGCGTAATAGTCTTGCAGCTCAAATGCACTGCCATCCTTTTTGCGGGAAAGGTGTTCTTCTTTGAAAATAACTTTGTAGATGATGTTCTCAGGCAGCTGCTGTCTGTTTTTTAGTTCGGACAATTGGTCGGGTGTGATCTCTTTTGAAGGCAGCAGGTTGGCGATTTCCTGTGCGCCGATCGAAACATTCCCGTAACCTGTAAACCCAATGGTAAAAGGCTGGAGGCCTGCTGGCAGCCCTTTTTCTGCTATCTGGCGGCCAACGGCTGAGACGGCTTCTTTGGCTTCTTTCAAAGAGGCATAATGACAGGACTGCTTGATACCCAGAAAAGGATTATCTGCATATCCAAGTTCTTTCAGCCTTTGTCCGGCACTCCACAGGGAGTTGATCATCCCGGCCAGACCGGCGAATTTGCCAAAAAAGATCAGCCGCTTGTTCTGGTCGTCCACGATTCGTTCGTAGTCAATGAGGTTACAGCCCATGTCCATCATTTTCGAAAGCATCGGCATATTGTAGGGCTGTCCTTTGATCACGTGACTAAAAAAAACATAGGTTTTATTGTTCTCAAAGGCAGTTGCCGGAATCTCCTTGACTCCGAAGATAACGGAGGCTTCTTTCAGGTCACTCACAACCTCTGCACCCACCTCTGAATATTCCTTGTCGGGAAAAACACGCTTGGGTGAGGTTTCTACCTGAACATTGATGCCGTGCTGACGGATCAGCTTTTCAGCGTGCGCCGGCGTAATGGGCGTGCGCCTCTCCATAAGATATTTGTCTTCGTGACGGATTCCAATAACTGATTGCATAATGTGTAATATTATTTAGGGTTAAGATGATCGGCAAACATACAAAAAAGAAGTGATATCAGGGTTGCAGGATATCAATTGGTAAGAAATTGAAGGCAGTTGCGTTCAATCCGCTCAAGAATGTTCTCGTCAGGCGTTTTGATGAACTTTTCGCCGGTAATTTTCTCAAAAAGCTCAATGTAACGATCAGAGACTTGTTGCACGAAGTCGTCGGGTATTTCCGGGGGACATTGTCCTGCTTGTCCGTTAAAGCCTTTCTCCATCAACCACTCTCTCACAAATTCTTTTGAAAGTTGTTTCTGCGGTTGTCCGGCAGCCTGCCTTTCTTCATAGCCTCCTTTGTAAAAATAGCGGCTTGAGTCCGGTGTATGGATCTCATCAATGAGATATATTTTTCCGTCGGCTTTTCCAAATTCATACTTTGTATCTACCAGTATCAAGCCCATCTTTTCTGCCATTTCTGTGCCTCTTTGGAAGAGGGCACGGGTATAATCTTCGAGCTTCACATAGTCATTCTTGCTGACCAGCCCATGGGCCAGAATGTCTTCACGGGAAATGTCTTCATCGTGCCCAACGTCTTCTTTGGTTGTTGGCGTGATGATGGGCTCGGGGAATCTTTCATTTTCTGTCATTCCTTCCGGCATCGGCACCCCGCAAAGGCTTCGCTTGCCTTTTTTGTATTCGCGCCAGGCATGGCCGGTGAGGTAACCTCTGATCACCATTTCAACTTTGAATGGCTCACAGAAAATACCTGCCGTAACCATGGGGTCGGGCGAAGCGGTTTTCCAGTTGGGCACGATGTCGGCAGTGGCATCCAGGAATTTGGCGGCGATCTGGTTCAGCACCTGACCTTTGTAGGGAATACCCCTGGGAAGTACGATGTCGAAAGCAGAGATGCGATCGGTGACCACCATCAACATCTGTTCGTTATTAATTGTGTAAACGTCGCGGACTTTGCCTTCGTAAAGCTTTGTTTGTCCGGGGAATTTGAAGTTTGTTTTTGTGATGGCTTGCATGTGATGTGTTTATTATTTTGGTTTATTATTTTGGGTTATACTGTCTTTGGGCAGGTCTTTTTGGTCATGCTGGCTGCTGCTTTCATAAGCTTCGATGATGCGCGTTACCAGGTCGTGTCTTACCACATCCCGCTGATTCAGGAAGATGAACTCTATGCCTTTGACGTTGTTAAGCAGTTTGATGGCTTTAAAGAGTCCGGGAACCTGATGTTTGGGCAGGTCGATCTGTGTGATGTCGCCGGTGATGATGAACTTTGCGGACCTGCCCATGCGGGTCAGGAACATTTTGAGCTGGCTTTCTGTGGCATTTTGTGCTTCATCCAGGATGGCGAATGCATTATCGAGTGTTCTGCCCCTCATAAAGGCGAGGGGAGCAATCTCTATGGTGCCGTCTTCGAGGTATGTGGCCAGTTTTGCGGGCGGTATCATATCACGGAGGGCATCGTAGAGCGGGCGGAGGTAAGGGTCGAGTTTGTCTTTGAGGTCGCCGGGCAGGAATCCCAGGTTTTCGCCTGCTTCCACGGCCGGCCGCGCCAGGATGATGCGCCTCACCTCTTTGTTTTTCAGCGCCCTTACAGCCAGGGCAACAGCCGTATATGTTTTACCGGTTCCTGCAGGACCAATGGCGAAAAGCATGTCGTGCTTCTTGAAGCTGTCAACCATCCTTTGCTGATTCGGCGACCGTGCTTTGATTGCCATTCCATTGCGACCATACAACAAGAGGTCGCCATCGCGCGTGCCTTCCTGGTCCAATGATGCAGCATGGCCATTTTCACGGGCCATGATATCCAG
>SKOF01000362.1 GCA_007120155.1 Thioalkalivibrio sp.
CTCCGGATCACACCGGGCTTTTCATGAGTATAAGTGGATTACCCGGAAATACCGAAGTTCCCCGGGACGCCGGCGCGGATCGCCGGCGTTCCCGGTCCTTCGGCCCGAGCGGGTTTGTGTCCCGGCAATGCGGCCCGCCTTCTGGGCTAACATGAACCGATGGATGGCATCGACCATGGCCCGCTTCGGTATTACCCGGCAGCGGACGGCGCAAGACTCGCGTATCGCGTCCATCACTGCGGCATGCGGGATGCTCCCGCGCTGGTCATGGTGCACGGGGTGGCCAGCAACAGTACGCGGTTCAGCGAGCTGAGCAGCCAACTGCGCCTGCGCGGGACCTGGGACCTGCTTCGTCCGGACCTGCGGGGCCATGGCGCGTCCATGCACCGGGGACGGCTCACCCGGGAACTCTGGTGCGGGGATCTGCTTGCGCTCCTCGATGCCGAGGGCCATGAGCGGGCGGTCTTCCTGGGCCACAGTCTGGGTGCCCAGGTGATCATGGATCTCGCCGTGGCCCACCCGGCGCGCGTGCGGGGACTGATCCTGGTGGATCCGGTATTTCCCGGGGCGCTTCGGGGCATGCTGGGGCTGGTGCGCAGACTGGGCCCCCTCAATCGCCTCGTGATTGCCCTACTGGCCGCCGCGCAGCGCCTGGACATTGGAAAGCGGAGCTTTCCCTACCGGGACCTGGCTGCCCTGGATGCACGCACGCGCGAACTGTTGCGCCGCAACGAAGCGGAACACATCGGTCGGCTTTACATGAACCCCAGGGCGGACCTTCGTTATCTGCCGCTGCGCAATTATCTCCAGGATCTGCGTGAGGTGGTGCGGCCTGTCCCGGATCCGTCCCGGATCCGGGTGCCGGTGCTGGTGCTGCGCTCGGCGGGGGCCAGCGTGAGTGACCGTGATGCGGTCGCCGGTCAGGTCGCCCGGTTCCCCCTGGGCCGGCATGTGGACATCGATGCCGACCACTGGCTGCTGACGGAACGGCCGGTCGAAGCGCGGCATGCCATCGAGCACTGGTGCGAACAGCTGATCGGCGAAACGCCGCCGTCACCGGTCTGAAGCGGCGGCGGCGCCGGGGGATTCCGCGGATCGTCCGAAACGCACCTGTCCGATGCCCGGCAGCTTGATGCCGGGTGCCTGAGGGTCAATGCCCATGACGAGACCGAGCACATTGACCTCGAGGCCTTCCTCGGGGGCAATCAGAATGCCCAGGAGCCCCTGCACGGAGAACTGAACGCCGGTCCCGCTGGGGGCCACGTCCACCATCCGTGAATCCATGTAGTCCTTGCCGACGGCGATGGCGGGCAGTCGTGCCCGCAGCTCGGGGACCCGGCGTGTGATCCACGCGGTGAAGGTGTTGCTGTTGGGTCCGGGCCAGACGCGGTAGTGGTGGGGCCAGGGGTATTCGGGCAGCAGTGTCCCGATCCGTTCGATGGCCCGTTCGGCCTCCGCGCCGCGCAGTTCGGCCAGGACGTGGGGACGGTTGCCGAACCAGTGGGCGTCGGCGACACCCGGGCCGGAGTTCAGGCCGCGCCAGCGTGTCACCTGGTGCAGGGTGTAGCTGTCCGCGCCGGCGGGCTTGACGGCGATCCAAGTGTGGGCGGCGAACGCGCCGCGCCAGTTGAACGCGCGGGCCCCGTACACCTGTACCACGGCCTCGGGGGTGAGGGCCGGATCCGGGGCGAGGCCCGTACTGGAGCGGTCGGCGGTCCGCCAGGAACCGCCCAGGACCACCTGTTCGGACATGGCCATGATGGCCGGCCCCGTCAGCAGCAGGAACAGGAGCAGGAGGGTGCCGGCGATCCATTTCAGGAGGGCATGCATGGGTCAGGGGTCCGGTCAGGATCGAATATTAAACTTTAAGAAAAATAGATAAATAATTATTTTATAGATATTTTACTGATCGTTTGTGCATCCCGGAACGGGCCCGGTCAGATCGTGCAGGGACGATACTATGGACCGCCGGTACCCGCCGGGGGTTCGCGGGGGGAACCCGCGCGGGACGGATTTCAACAGAAATCCCTGGACGACGTCACCAGCCGCCCCAGCCATCCACTGCGGTCCTCCAGCCGGCGGGCCACCAGGTGCATGACCCCTTCCACGCGCTGCAGCTCCCCGCGGATCTCCAGCAGCCGCCCCATGATCACCTCCCGGCGATAGCGATCCACCAGGCCGGGCCAGACGATGGCGTTCACGGTGCCGGTCTCGTCCTCCAGGGTGAGAAAGACCGTGCCATTGGCGGAGGCCGGATGCTGGCGGGTGATGACCAGACCGATGTAACGCACATGACGTCCATGGGGGCGTGCCCCCAGCTCCCTGGCCGTGAGTCCGCCCGCGCGGCGCAGCCGCCCGCGCAGCAGGGCCAGGGGATGGTCACCCAGGGTCAGGCCCGTGGCACGGTAGTCCGCCACGCAGTCCTCGCCCGCGCCCGGCGCGTTCAGCAGGGGATCGGCCTCGGCGGGCGCGGCATCCGTGAGCAGGGGCAGGGGCGCCTCCACCCCCAGGGCCGCCCAGCGGGCCCGATGCCGGTGACCGGCAAGTGATTTCAGGGCCCCGGCGTCGGCCAGGGCGTCCAGTTGCCGGGTGTCCAGTGCCGCCCGCCGGGCCAGGTCGTCCACGTCGGCAAACGCGCACTCATCCCGGGCCGCCGCGATGCGTTCCGCCACGGCTTCGCCCAGTCCCTGAACGAGCC
>SKOF01000296.1 GCA_007120155.1 Thioalkalivibrio sp.
ACTAGGGGGTGATGATAAGAATTGGCCCAGAGCGGGGGTAGGCCGCCTTTTTTGTCACTGGTTTCACCGCCTTCACTCACTAAGGGTGATGATAGATTTTAGCCCACAAGATGGGGTAGCCGCCTTGGCAGCAAGCACTGCACTGCAACTGGTTGCAAAAAAGGGGCCGCCGCAGCGGCCCCAATGCACTCGACTCAATCCTTGAACAAGAACCCCTCCACCGTGACCCTGTGCGGGTCTTCCAAGTAGACCACGACCCGCATCTCGATTTCCATCCCGGTGAAGGCAGTCATCCGACTCATGTGATAAATGCAGTGGCCCGAATCGCCTTCATCGATGTGGAAGGCAGCGTTGGGGTCACCGGTCATCTCGTGCACCAACTTCTCGGCAGCTTGGAGCGCATGGTCGAGGCGCACGTACGACTCGCGGAAGAAAGTATGTCTCATGGGCAGTTCTCCTCTGTTGTGAGTATGGGGACCGCCGCACTGGCGGCCCCCTTCGGGTTTCAGTTGCCGTTAAGCTCGATTGCAGTTTGCTCCTTGGTCATCAAGGCATCCTGCACCTGACTGGGCGGCATGTTGAACCATTCCGGACTCAGTTCCTCGTCCGCGTGGTATTCGTACCAGTCCTGAATGTCGAAGCCCATCTCGAAGGCGACAGCTTGGATGTTGAGCAGCGTGTGCTTCATGAAGGACTCACTGCCGCCTCCGAGCCGGTCGATCAAGAGGCTCAGCGGCGTCTGCGCGGGAATCATCTTGTAGCCACTGCCGACCATCTCAATCTGATCGAGGCTCAGTTCCGTTCCCATGTGATCTTCAAGCAGTTCGTCCATGTTGCATTCCAGTCGGTACGCCATGTCGTTCCATTGATCAAGCAGGTAGCCGAGTTCGTCAACGCTCAGTCCGAGGTGGTCGCTGAGGATATCGAGTGCAGTCATGTTGTTTCTCCTTATACAGTTGGTTGGGCCGCCCGACGCGGCCAAAACCATTATCGGGCGGCACCATTCTCATTGCTACCTTACAGATAGACGAAGTACACGTAGAGGGCGGCGACCCACATGATGATGTCGATGTCTCTCATCAGAGGTCCTGCGCCGCCTGCAACGCCACTTCGTTCGCGACTCGGAGAGCTTCAGTGTCGGGGTAGCCGTACTGGCCACGGTCATACTCGCGCATGACGCTGACCGGTGTCACTTCCCCCATGACCGTGATCACACCGTTGATCGTGCGGTCGAGATCGTAGAAGACAACAGTGTAGAGGTCAAACAGGTCGCTATCAAACTCAGGGTCGCGCTCGACGGCGGCGATGCACCAACCGATCCGCTGGCCATGCTCAGTGTAACCGCGACCGGAGTTAAAGGCACCATAGGCTTTTGTCATTTCACGTTCTCCTTTGTACAGGTAGTGGGTCCCGCCCGAAGGCGGATTTCTATGATGGGGCTGCACCATCCGTGGCGCAACCCAACCAGTCGGTCGGTCCTAGTCGAGAATCACCGACTCGCTCCCTTCGGGAAGCACCGCGTTGTTGTCGATGAACCAATCGACCTCAGCGAAGCGCTCCTTGATCTTCTGGAGCCGATGCAGCGAGACGTTATCCATGTCGTATTCAGCGATGCGGTACCCCTTGTGCCAAGACGGGCACCGGTAGGTCTCCCCCGTGTTCGGGTCCACCGACATCGCGCATAGATTCCAAACGTACACACCGATCCGATGCCCGAGGAGTTTACCGCTCACCGGACGCTTGGGCCGGTTGATCCGCACCATGACCTTCTCTTTGATTTCCATGTAACACCTCCGCTCTGTGGGTTGGTACTGCAAGTCAATGGTCTCGCGGCACCAATCTGGAAACAACCCCGCAGAGGCGGTGCAATCAATTGCAATTCCACCACTCCACTCTCTCACTGACACTCCCACTCTCACTGGCACCGCAGGGGCGGCACCCCACCACTCTCCACTCCACTCAGACAGCAAAGGGTGATAGAAGCATGTGCCGACAGATAGGGGTCTTTCCACCCACTGTTGATGATGCGCCGCCATGCTGACAGCCGGGGGTATCTGCGCACGAATCTGAATATGCAGAAAACGATTTGACGGATGGAAAATTTTCAGGCTGATCGGGGAAAAAGTTTCTAGCAGAAACAAGGGGGGATACTGTTCAGTGATCGGGATAAAAGTTTCTAGCAGAACGGAGGGGGAGGTTACCGAAGGTCGTATAGAGTCAGAGAGGGAGTGTAAGAAGATAGACAGGGAGAGGGAGTCCCTTCTCTCTCTCTTATGTCAGGATAGGACTGGTTGGCCGCCTTGGGATCGCCGCCTCAGTCTTCGCCGTATTCGTTCACGATGATGTCTTCGACGATGTTCAGTGCTTCTTCGGCTTCAGACGGGTTGGCCGCCGGTTGGCAAATCTCACCATGCTCCCGATACAGTCGTTTGGCCATGGCGTGTACGATTTCAAGTGCTGTTCCAGTATCCATGCTGTTACCTCCTATTTTCAGGTCGAAGGAGAGGCCGTTACAGAAACGATCTCCCTATGGGATGGGATAGGGGATGGGGGGCCGCCTTCAGAAGCTGAGAGCGGCTCTCCGTGGCTTTACAGCGGGGAATCGCTGCCCGAATTGTATGTGCCGTAGGTGGCGTAGTCCCACGCTTCCTGACTGGTGCATTCCAGTTTGTAGGTGATTCTGGACTCTCCTTCAGT
>SKOF01000012.1 GCA_007120155.1 Thioalkalivibrio sp.
GAGATCGCCGAGGCCATCGCGCCGCGCGCGTACCTGAACCAGCCGGTGCCGGTGGTGGAGCAGGTGCTCACCGGGCGCTTCGCGGACGGGCTGGGCAATATCCGGGACGTGCCGGACCGCATCGACTTCGATCCCTTCCCCTGGCACTCCATGGCCGTGTGGATTCTCACCCAGATGAAGCGCTGGGGTTACATCAAGGAGGACGTTGACTACCAGGCTGTCGCGGAGCAGGTCTATCTGGCCACCAAATGCGGCGACCTGATGCGCGAGCTGGGCTACGAACCGCCCGCAGAGACCTACAAGGGCTTCTCCGTCATGGGCAAGGCCTTCGACTATGCCGACCCGGACGGCTACGTCCGGAGCTTCGCCATCCGCAGGGGCTGAATCATGCTGCACAACCAGACCCTGCGCGCGACGCTGCTGTCGCTCGTCCTGCTGGTGCTGGCCCTCGGCGCCTGGGAGCTGTCCATCAGCGCTCCGCTGACCGCGTCCGGCGAACTCAGCGAGTACGAGCAGCTCATGGGCGCGTCCGCCTCCCGGGCGGGCGTGCCCCCGCCCTCGGTAATCCTGGCACACGCCATGGACGAACTGAGCCGTCCGTTCTACGACGCCGGCCCAAACGACAAGGGGATCGGCCTGCAGCTGGGTTACTCGGTGGCGAGGGTGATGGCGGGTTACCTGCTGGCGGCGATGCTGGCGATACCGCTGGGCTTCGTGATCGGCATGTCGCCGCTGCTCAACCGGGCGCTCGACCCCTACATACAGATCCTCAAGCCCATCTCGCCGCTGGCGTGGATGCCGCTGGCGCTGTTCGTGATCAAGGACTCGAGCCTGTCCGCCATCTTCGTGATCTTCATCTGCTCCATCTGGCCGATGCTGATCAACACCGCCTTCGGCGTGGCGAGCGTCAAGCGCGACTGGCTCAACGTCGCGCGCACACTGGAAATGTCGCGGCTCCGCACCGCGTTCACCGTCATCCTGCCCGCGGCCGCGCCCACCATCCTCACCGGCATGCGCATCGCCATCGGCATTTCGTGGCTGGTGATCGTCGCCGCCGAGATGCTCGTGGGCGGCACAGGCATCGGCTACTACGTGTGGAACGAGTGGAACAACCTGGACCTCGCCAGCGTGGTGTTCGCCATCATCATGATCGGTCTGGTGGGCATGGTGCTCGACGCCGTCCTCGCCCAGGCAAGCCGCCTCGTCCGTTACCAGGACTGACTGAAGGAGTCCCCATGAACAGGCAATTTCTGCAGATCGAATCCCTGGCCAAGCGCTTCCCGCAACCCGGCGCAGGGGAGGACGTCACCGTGTTCGACCAGGTGAGTTTCCGCATGGAGCAAGGGGAATTCATCTGCATCATCGGGCATTCCGGCTGTGGCAAGTCGACCATCCTCAACGTGCTGGCCGGGCTGGACGCGGCCAGTTCGGGCAGCGTGATCATGGACGGCAGGGAGGTGGCCGGGCCAAGCCTGGATCGCGGCGTGATCTTTCAGAACCACAGCCTGCTGCCCTGGCTGTCGGCCTTCGGCAATGTCGCCATGGCGGTGCGCGCCCGCTGGCCGAAATGGCCCCGCGCCAGGGTTCGCGAGCACAGCCAGCGCTATCTGGAGATGGTGGGGCTCAAGGGCGCCGAGAACAAGAAGCCCTCGCAGCTCTCCGGCGGCATGTGCCAGCGGGTGGGCATCGCCCGGGCCTTTGCCATTGAACCCAAGCTGCTGCTCATGGACGAGCCCTTCGGTGCGCTTGACGCCCTGACCCGCGGCCTGATCCAGGAAGCGCTGCTCGATATCTGGAGCCGGACCCATCAGACCGTCTTCATGATCACCCACGACGTGGACGAGGCCATCCTGTTGTCCGACCGCATCCTGCTCATGACCAACGGCCCGGACGCACGCATCGCCGAGTCCGTGCGCGTGGACATCGACCGGCCACGGGACCGCGCGGTGCTGCATCAGCACCCGGCCTATTACCCCATCCGCAATCATCTGGTGGATTTCCTGGTAAACCGCAGCCGGGAGCTGCAGGGGGCCGATGCGCCCGCCTCGGCACCGGAAGAGGCGGCATCCCCCAGAGACGTCAACCCCGCCCCCAGATGGCGTGAAACCGGGCCCGGCGGGTCCCGTGCGGTAGCCTCACCCGCCTGAACGGCACCCATTCACAACACGACACAGGAGCAGCAGAACCATGATGAGCAAGTCCGACATGACCCGGGCCATCCTCGAAGCACGGGATGCCAGGGGAGCCACCTGGGAGGGCATTGCCGAGGCGGCGGGGCTGGCCCCCGTCTACGTCACCTCCGCCTGCCTGGGGATGAACCATCTCAACAAGGAAGCCGCCGACGGCCTGTGCAGCTATCTGGGGCTGGACGCATCGGTGTCCAAGGCGCTCCAGGCCTTCCCGCACAAGTCCTGGGACAAGGCCGTGCCCACGGACCCTCTCATCTACCGCCTTTACGAGATCGTCGGCGTGTACGGGGGCACCATCAAGGAGCTGATCAACGAGAAGTTCGGCGACGGCATCATGAGCGCCATCGACTTCAGCATGCACATCGACCGGGTGCGGGATCCGAAAGGCGATCGTGTCAAGGTGACCCTCAACGGCAAGTTCCTGCCGTACAGCAGCTGGTAGGGTTCACCCGAGAGGCCGGGCGGCGAGTATGCCGCCCGGGTCCTGTCACCCGTACCATGGCATGATGGCTCCCTTCGCAGACCCTCGGAGCAACCCATGCCCCAACCCGATGACACCGCCCGGCCACCCCCGCATGCCCTGCTGCTGGTGGCGCCCGGATGCCCGCACTGCGCCACCGTCCTCGACGGGCTGGCGGCCCTGGTCAAGGAGGGGACGCTGGGACGCATGGAAGTGGTAAACATCGCGGTCGAACCCGAGGCGGCCCGTGAACTGAATGTGCGTTCCGTGCCGTGGGCGCGGATCGGCCCGTTCGAGCTTGCCGGCCTGCACAGCCCGGAGGAGCTCCGGCACTGGTCGGCGCTGGCCGGGCGCAATGAGGGCATGACCGAGTACCTGGCGGATCTGCTGGCCACCGGGCGGCGGGCCCAGGTGGCCGGGCGCGTCAGGCGGGAACCGGGTCTCATCGCCCGCCTCGCGGACCTGATCGGCGACAGCGACAGCGAACTGAGCGTGCGCATCGGCGTGATGGCGACCCTGGAAGAGTTACAGGAAGAGGGCCTGCTCACGGGGCAGGCCACCTGGTTCATGCCGCTGACCGGACATGCCGACCCCCGTGTGCGCGCCGACGCCTGTCACGCGCTCACGCTGACCGGCGGGTCCGAGGCCCTGGACACCCTGCGGCGCTGCGCCGACGATCCGGACCCGGTGGTCCGTGAAACCGCGGCCGACGGTGTCGCGCTGCTGAGCGGGACAAACACTTAAGAAGTGGGAAGGGAGAATTGGGAAGTGGGAAATGAAGGGCGAAGTGTGAATCGGGAAGTGTGAAACAGCGGGGCCGGTTCCTACTTCCCAGTTCCCACTTCGCACTTCAACCCCATTCCATCGTCTCCAGGTATTCCTTCAGCTGCCCCGCCGTACGGAATTTCCTGAGGATCAGCGTGCGCTTCAGCCCGCAGCAGATGGCCTTCACTTCCGGGGGCAGCCTGGCGTAGCGGGCAGCGCCGCCCAGGGATTCATGGAAGATGTGAATGAGGTTGACCACATCGTCGTGGATGTTCTCGGCACGCGGGCGGCCCCAGTGAAACAGGTCCAGCAGGCGCAACTCGAATCCCAGCCCGTAGCGGCTCACGATCACGTTGTCAGTGTGCAGGTCACCGTGATAATCACCCATCTGGTGAATGCACTCGATGCCCCGGGCCAGGGCATGCAGCAGGTGCAGTGCCGGGAACGGGGAGAGTCTGCGCCCCTTCTGGCGGCGGATGAACGCCGAAAGAAGCTCGCCTTCCACGAACTCCGACACCAGGAACGTGACGGGCATACCCTCGAGGATCACACGCTCCTGGGTAAAGTACTGGATCACGATGGGGCACTGGCGCAGCTTGTGCAGCTTGCGGGCGTAGAAGATTGCCGCCCGGTCCCGGGGGTTGCGCCGGGGGAAGAAAAACTTGGCGGTGCGCTCGATGCCGGTGGCCAGCTCGCGCACCCGGTAGACCTCGCCTTCCCAGCCGGCACCCAGGTAGTCCATGACGACGTACTTGCCCAGCAGGCGCCGGCCCGGCTCCAGGGCGAAACCATCGATGTGCCTCGACTTGGCCAGACGCACCTCCTGCCGGCTCCCGCGCCATGAACAATGGTGCTGTGGGAAACTGGGAACTATACACTCCGGAAAACGATGATCAAGCACATGCGGGCTGGCGGGGATTGCCCGGCAATTCCTCGGCAGACCTGAGAGATAAATGAGAGGATATCGGCAGCACATCCGCATCGAGGAGGCATTCATGGACAAGGTCTTCAATACCTCACCCAACCTGCATGTACCCACCCTGTACCGGGTGGAACCCGACCGGCCCTACCGTTGGCTGGCGCGGGGTTGGGAAGACATCAAGCGCACACCGGTGCTGAGTCTCGGGTATGGCCTGTTCTTCACCCTGGTGGGCTATGCCCTGATCCTCGGCGCATGGAGCGAGCCCTGGCTGGTGCTCATGTTCCTGGCCGGCTTCCTGCTGGTGGGCCCGCTCTCCGCCCTGGGGCTCTACGAGATCAGCCGACGTCAGGAGCGCGGGGAACCCGTCACCCTCATGGACACCCTCACGGCCTGGCGCCGGAATCCCCTGGGGATTTCCCTGTACACGGTGTTTCTGGGCTTGATCATGATCGCCTGGATTCGTTTCACGAGCCTCATGATCGCCCTGTTCTTCCAGGCGGTCCCGGACAAGCTCCAGGAGAGCTGGCTGGCCCTGTTCACCACCGAGCAGGGCTTCGGGTTCTTCCTGGTGTTCAGCGTCAGCGGCGGGCTGGCGGCCCTGGTGGTGTTCATCACCGGCGTCGTTACCCTGCCCATGATGAAGGAACGCCGGATCGACGTGATCACCTGCGTGGTCACCAGCATGAGGGTGGTTCAGCACAACCCCGCGCCGATGCTGCTCTGGGCGCTGATGCTGGTCACGCTGATCGGCCTTGGGTTCGCCACCTTCATGCTGGGCCTGATCGTGATCCTGCCCCTGCTGGGCCATGCCACGTGGCACGCCTACCGGGACCTGGTGGACCGGGAGGTCGTCGCCTGACACGGGCGACCGTGACCACCGTTCGAACCCCGGAAGCACGGCACGGCCAAGGCACCTGCCCGGGGCAGCGCAGGCTTCTCCCCAAAAGCCTGATGACCATCCTCGGCCTTTGGCAACGATCGGAGCGCTGTGCTATACAAGAATGCGACAGTCTTTAATGCCTGAATGCCTGAGGGGCGCGGGATCCCGGTCGGAATGGGGAATCGTGCGCCGGCGAGGACCCGGACCGGTGAGCACCGGGTATCCATAACCACAGGCGGGACCCTTCCGCACCCGCCGATCAAAGCAACAACCACCAACGTAATAACAACAGATCACGAGCGACTGTTCTCGGAGGAGCTTGCACACCATGAAATACACAAAACTGGCGGCCGTTGCCCTGACGGCCACACTCGGGGGGCTGATGGTTTCCCAGAGCGCTCTGGCGGAGGTCACCCGCGGAGAGCTCATGGCACAGACCTGCATGGCCTGCCACGGCTCCGTCGGCACCGGCCCGGACGCCACCATCCCGTCGCTGAGCCGCGGTTTCCCCCGCGATCTCATGATCCAGAACATGCGCGCCTTCCGGGACGGCACCCGGGCCGCCACGGTCATGGACCGGCACGCCACCGGCTACACGGACGAGGAAATCCAGCTCCTCGCCGACTATTTCGATGCGCGACGCTGAGGGGGCCACGACCATGACGATTTCACGCAGACATTTCCTCAAGGCCCTCGGCATCGGCGGTGCCGCCTCGGCACTGGCGGCCTGCGCCCAGATGCCCGGCGAACGCACCAGGGGTGCGCACGTGGTGGTGGTGGGCGGCGGTTCCGGCGGCGCAACGGCCGCCAAGTACCTGCGGCGCTTCGACCCGGATCTCCGCGTCACGTTGGTGGAACCCAACGCCACCTATCACACCTGTTACGGCAGCAACTGGGTGCTCGGCGGTATCCGGCAGATGGACGGCATCGTCCAGACGTACGGCACGCTGCGCGACATCCACGGCGTCAACGTGATCCAGGACACGGTGACCGGCATCGACGCCGATGCACGCAAGGTCACACTGGCGGGCGGGCAGACCCTCGACTATGACCGGCTGGTGGTATCCCCCGGTATCGACTTCAACTGGGAGGCCGCGGCCCACGGCACGAGCGCCAACACGGTGGAGCAGATTCCCCATGCCTGGAAGGCCGGGCCCCAGACGGCGCTCCTGCGCCGACAGCTGGAGGCCATGCCCGACGGGGGCGTGTTCGTGATGGTGGCGCCGCCCAACCCGTTCCGCTGCCCGCCCGGGCCCTACGAACGGGCCAGCATGGTGGCCCATTACTTCAAGACCCACAAACCGCGCTCCAAGGTGCTGATCCTGGACGTCAAGGAACGCTTCTCCAAACAGGGCCTGTTCATGGCCGGTTGGAAAGAGAACTACGGCGACATGATCGAATGGGTCTCGGCGAATGACGGGGGTATGGTGCAGTCCATCAACCCCACCCAGAAGATTGCCGTCTCCGACGGCGGGCTGAACCGCTTCAACGCGGACGTGCTCAATTACATCCCGCCCCAGAAGGCCGGGCAGGTCGCCCACGATGCGGGACTCACCAACGAGTCCGGCTGGTGCCCGGTCAACCAGGTGACCTTCGAGTCCTCCATCCATCCGGGCATCCATGTGATCGGCGATGCCAGCATCGCCGGTGCCATGCCCAAGTCCGGTCACTCGGCCAACAGCCAGGGCAAGCTGGTGGCGGCGGCCATCGTCAACACCCTCAAGGGCCGCGACCCGGTGGCACCGTCGATGGTGAACACCTGCTACAGCCTGATCACCCCGGACTGGGGCATCAGCGTGGCGGCGGTGTACCGCTTCGACGACGGCTCCATCAAGGGCGTGGAAGGCGCAGGCGGGGTCAGTCCCGCCGATGCGGACCGCAATTTCCGCATGCTGGAGGCCAACTACACCCGCGGCTGGTACGACAGCATCACCACCGATATCTGGGGTTGACCCTGTTCTGACAGCAAGGCAGGCAAAAACGGCGGCGCTTTCGCGCCGCCGTTTTCTTGTTCACGGGCCAGGATCATCATGACCGAATTGCCCGCCGCTTTCTGGCCTCTCAGCCAACGTCTTCATGCATTCAGATCGGGGATCAGCCGGCTCTCCAGCCGCGCGATCAGGTCCTTGATCTGCAGCTTTCGCTTCTTCAGGCGGCCCATCTGAAGCTGATCCACGAACGGGCCCTCCGCCATGCGCGCGATGGCCTCGTCGAGATCCCGGTGCTCCAGTCTGAGTTCGGCCAGGCGCAACCGGATGGCGTCGGTGTCGATCTCGTCCACACATGCGTCCTGCTGGAAATGAATCTCCTATCATCACAAATCGCCCGTAAGGACACCAGAAAAAGTCTTTGGAAGCATAACCGGCACGAACTGGCGGGATATACGCAGACGCGGCCGCGGACCGCGGGCCCGGCCACCCCCATGAGCGTTATTGTATAATCCGGTCAGGGCCTGCCGGGCGCATGGATACCGGTGTGCCTGCCTCGCCCGGGCACTTGGGCGACGCACGGGCAGTTTGACATATCAGCCAGCACCCGGTAGAGAAGAACCCGATGACAGCCAACCACAACCAAGCCAGTTGCATCAGCGAAGCCCTTGAACGGGCCGACCAGCTCTGCGCCGAACGCTCGGTGCGCCTCACACCCCTGCGGCGGCGTGTACTGGAGCAGATCTGGCAGAGTCACGAGGCGATCAAGGCCTACGACCTCATTGGAAGGCTGAGTTCCGCGGATCATACGGTCAAGCCACCCACCGTATACCGGGCCCTGGACTTTCTGCTCGAGCAGGGCCTGATCCATCGCATCGAAAGCCTCAACGGCTTCGTGGGTTGCGACCGCCCCCACAAGGTTCACGAGTCCCACCTGCTCATCTGCCGCCGTTGCGGCCGGGTGAGCGAATGCGGTGACGACGGCGTGAAACGCGCCCTGAACCGCGAGGCGGAACGCCAGGGGTTTCTTGCCGAAGAACACATCGTTGAGATCCGCGGCCTGTGTTCCCGCTGCCGGAGCAAGCCCGCCCCGGTCTGATGCCCACCGAAACCGTGTCCTTCGAGAATCGTCGGGGACAGCGGCTGGCGGGCCGCCTGGAACTGCCCCCGGGATCGCCGCGCGCCTGGGCCATCTACGCCCATTGCTTCACCTGCTCCAAAGACAGCCTCGCCGCCGTATACATCAGCCGCTCACTGGCCGCACGAGGGTGGGGGGTGCTACGTTTCGACTTCACGGGCGTGGGAGACAGCGAAGGGCAATTCCAGGACAGTCACTTCAGCGCCAATGTCTCCGACATCGTCCATGCCGCGCGCTGGCTGGATGAACGCAACCGTGCGCCCGCGCTGCTGATCGGCCACAGCCTGGGTGGCGCGGCGGCCCTGGCGGCGGCCGGCGACATCCCATCGGTACGTGCCGCGGCGACCATTGCCGCGCCGAGCGTTCCCGCCCACGTGAGACACGCCTTTTCGCAGCACGTCGACCGCATCCGCGACCACGGCGAGGTGGAGGTGGAGATCGGCCGCACCGGCACCTACCGGATCACGCGGGAGTTCCTGAACGACATGGAAGCCGCGACCCTGGATGACAAGGTGCGCACCCTGCAGTGTGCGCTCCTTTTCATGCACGCGCCGGGGGATACCGTGGTGGAGGTGGAACATGCTTCGAATCTCTTCCGCATCGCCCCCCACCCAAAGAGTTTCGTGTCCCTGGACGGCATGGATCATCTGGTCACGGACGCGGCCGATGCGCAGTATGTGGCGAACGTGATCGACGCCTGGTCTTCGAGGTATGTAGGAGAGCGCTAGAGACAAGATACAAAAGGCAAGAAAAGCGGTCTTCTTGTACCTCGCCTCTTGTATCTTGTCTCTAGCCCGCATATCTCACCACCGTTCGTAGCGAGGGCGTCGAGATGCCGCTGTGACGGGGCGCGCGGACCGGAGGACGGCGCCGGCGTAGCCGACACTACGTCAAGCCGGCCGGAGGGAGCACGCCCCGTCACAGCGCGCAGATCGGGGGCCGCAGTAGAAGGGTGGTGAGATATGCGGGCTAGCGCCCTCCTACCAATAATGCTCCGTCGTGATATGCCCCGGGGTGCGGCGGCGGTTCCTGCGCAGCCCCTTCGCCTTGAGCACCTCCGTGGCGTCCCGCACCATGTCCGGGTTTCCGCACAGCATCACCTGGGCGGCATCGGGGCTCAGCGGAAGATCCACGCGGCGCTCCAGCGCGCCGCTTTCCATGGCGGCGGGCACCCGCCCCGGCAGGGCCTGCGGATGCGCCTCCCGACTGACGAACGGCACGAAACTGAACTGTGCCCCGTGATCGCGGAATCCCCCGATCACGTCACCATAGGTGAGTTCCTCCGCGGTGCGCACCGCATGCACCAGCACCACCCGTTTGAAGCGCTTCCAGGGCGTGTCGGTGCGCAGCATGGAGAGATACGGACCGATCGCCGTGCCCGTGGCGATGAGCCACAGAACATCAGCATCCGGCAACTCCGAGAGGGTGAAGAACCCCTGCGGCCTGGACATGAGCTGGACGGTGTCACCCGGCTCCAGGGCAGCCAGCCGGTTGCTCAAAGGGCCGCCGGGCACCGTATTGAAGTAGAAATCCAGCGGTGTCTGCGAGGGCGGATTGACGTAGGAGTACGGCCGGCCCACCCGTTCTCCGTCGATGTCCAGGGCCAGGGCCAGGGCCAGGCGATTGAACTGGCCCGGCTCGAAGGGGTCCACCGGCGCGTCCACCCGCAGGGAGTGCAGCCGTTCGGTCCAGCGTTTGCGTTCCACCACTTCACCCTGCAGCCAACCCGCCATGCGGCCCTCCCGGACGACACCGTGAATATTCCCGTTCATTCAACGTTGGCGCCGGAGCGGCCGGTTTCAACCCGACGGAAACTACCGGATTGATCGCGATGTCAGCCGCGCATCGCCTCGTGGCGGGATGCGCATTCCGCGCACATGCGGGCATGGGGCAATGCCCTGAGCCTGGCCGGGGCAATGGGCTCCCCGCAGGATTCACACACGCCGAAATAGCCCTCATCCATGCGTTTCAGGGCGTCGCGCACCAGAGCCAGTTCCCGGCGCGCCTCATTGCCAAGGGCGTCCACCACCTCTTCGTTTTCCCGCTGCACCGCCTGCTCCGCGA
>SKOF01000339.1 GCA_007120155.1 Thioalkalivibrio sp.
CGAACTGGCGGACCCACTCCAGCGCCGTGATCTCCGGGGTCGGCGTGTCCTGGAGGTGCTCGGTGGGGAGCTCGTCGAGGAAGGCCCGCAGGGCCTCGCCGTCGATCGCGGGGCGCCAGCGCAGGACGCTCTCCAGAGCTTCGTCGCGGAGCAACTGCTCGGCGGCCTCGGAGATCAGGGGGCCGGCCTGAATGCGTCGCCCGATCTGCGCCGTGAGCTCGATGAGCAGCGAGGCGTTCCAGTCGTTCATCACGTCGGGGCCCACGGTGGACATATCGCAGTACGTGAGGGCCGAGAGCTGGTTCAGGCACTCCAGAGTGCCCACGCGGTCGGCGAGCTCGTCGATCACGGCGGGGTCGGAGATGTCGCGACGCCGTGAGGTGAGGCTCAGATCCAGGTGGTGGAGCACCAGGAAGCGCAGGCGGGAGATCTGGGCCTCCGTCAGGCCCAGGCGGGGGCCGAGATCGACGACCAGGTCGGCGCCGCGGGCGCTGTGGTCGCCGCCTCGGTTCTTGCCGATGTCGTGGAAGAGGCAGGCCAGGAGGAAGACCTCGGTGTCCTCGATGGCCCGGGCCTGGTGACCGAAGTAGGGCCAGCGCAGCTCCTCGGGGTCGGCGCGCAGGAGATCGCGGCCGGCCTCCAGGCACTTCAGGGAGTGAATATCCGTGGTGTAGACGTGGTAGAGGTCGTGCTGCACGTGGCAGAGGAGGGGGGCGAACTCCGGGACGATCCGGGTCAGGATCCCGAGCTCCAGGAGGCGGCGGGAGGTGCGCCAGGAGAGGTCGGGATCCACCAGCAGGGCTCGCAGGGCGAGGGCGCGCTCCGGCGGGTTGTCGTCGCCTGGGGGCCAGGCGGCGACCTCCTCTTCGATGTAGGCCTCCAGATCGGGGTCGAGGAGGAGGTCCTCGTCGTCGGCCAGCCGGAGGGCGGCGAAGGGGTCGATGGGGACGTCCCGGGTGCGGCAGAGGCGGCCGGCGCGGGCCTCGAAGGTCAGCGCCAGGCGCCGCGGGGGGCTGTCCGGGGCGGTCCAGCGGCGTAAGAAGCGCTCAGCGAGCTGGTCGACGGCGCGAGCCTGGCGGTAGTAGGCGGCCATCTGCAGCTCGATCTCGGCGTGAAGCTGCGCGGGCTCGAAGGGGGGCTCGCCGCCTAGGAGCTCCAGCTCCACGGCAGCGATCTGCTGTTGCTCCCGGAAGGTGTAGCGATCGTGCTTGCGACCCCGCAGCAGGTGCAGGCGGTTGCGCAGCGAGAGGAGGGCGCCCAGGGAGCGGCGGTAGAGGCGGGCGTGATCTTCCTGGAAGCCAAAGGTCTGGCCGCCAGGCTCGGGGCGGAGGCGGCGGACGTCGAGGTCGGCGCGCACCCGGGCGGCCCAGGCCAGGTCGTTGAGGTCTCGCAGGCCCCCCTCGCCGTGCTTCACGTCGGGCTCCAGGAGGAAGACCGTCTCTCCCTGTCGGGCGACGCGGTGTCGATGGCCCTCCAGGAGTCGGGCCACGAAGGAGCGGCCCTGGTCGTCCTGGCGGAGGTAGGCCAGGAGCTCGGGGAGATCGAAGGCGGCGGGCAGCTCCTGATCGGCCGGGAGGGGCTGCAGAGGGCGGCGGTCGAGGAGGGCCACGGCGGAGGCGAAGTCGGCGCGGTTCTCCAGGGCCTGCGCGGGGGTGCGCGCCACGTGGCTCAAGCGGAGGCGAGTCTGGCGGGCCCAGACCATCCACCGCTCTACGGCGGCCTCGAGCTCGGGCTCTTCGGCCAGGGCCTCGTCATGGAGGGCCACCAGCACGTCGAGATCGCTGTGGATGGCCAGCTCGCCGCGGCCGTAGCCGCCGATGGCGTGGAGGGAGATACGCGGGCGCAGGGCCGCCGGGACGGCCGCCGCCCAGAGGGTGAGGAGCCAAGCGTCGGTGAGCTCCTCCAGGGCCGCCGCCACGGCCAGGCCGTCCTCGCCGGCGCGGATCGCCGCGCTCAGGGCCTCGCGGTCTCGCAGGAACGCCTGGTTGGCCTGCTCCACGGAATCAGGTATGGCAAGCGGTGAGGCGTTTTCCATGAGGAGGTCCTTAGATGTCCGAGAGCGCGACACGAACACTGCTGACCGCAGAGATACCCGGGATCGGCGGGATCATAAAGGGAGAGGTGGAGCATTTCCAGGTGGAGGAGATCCCCGCCTACGAGCCCGCCGGAGAGGGGCCGCACTTCTTCCTCTGGGTGGAGAAGCGCGACGTGGCGGCCACGGCGCTCCTTGGGGCGCTGGCGGAGCGCTACGGGATCGAGACGGGGTCGATCGGCGCGGCGGGGACGAAGGACCGTCGGGGGATCACCCGGCAGTGGGTCTCGCTGCCCGCGCAGGAGATGAACGAGGAGCCCGAGCCTGGCGTCCTCGCCGAAGGGGTCGAGGTGCTGGCGGTGAGTCGGCATGGCAATAAGTTGCGCACGGGGCACCTGAAGGGGAACCGCTTCCGCGTGGCGATCGCTGAGGTCCCGGAGCCCGACGCCGCCGAGGCCAGGATCGAGGCCAAGGTCGCGCAGCTGCGGGCCCAGGGGATGCCGAACTACTACGGAGAGCAGCGCTTCGGGCGGGGAGACTCCACGCTGCGGACCGGGCTTGTCTGGGTGCAGGGGGGGCGCGCGCCGCGAAAGGGATTCTTGAAGAAGATGGCCGCCAGCGCCGTGCAGTCCGAGGTCTTCAACCGGGTGGTGCGGCGTCG
>SKOF01000345.1 GCA_007120155.1 Thioalkalivibrio sp.
GGTCACCACCGGTGGACGAGTGATGGTTTCGGCGCCATCGGTTTCCTCGGTACCGACCAGTTCCTGCTCGATATCGTGGGCCTCGGCAACCTTGGCCTCGTGGCCCATTTCCTCAACCACCAGCATGGCGGTCTCCTGGTCGAGCGTCTGGTTGATGGTCACCATCGAGCCCATGTTCATCAGGGCCTTGATCAGCTCGCCGGCCTTGACCGCCATCAGCTTGGCCAGGTCACCCACGGTGATGGATTCAGGGATCTCGATGGCACGCCGTACCGGTTCGGTCGGTTTTTGAAAACCATGCTCGGTGGGTGCGGACGACAAACGCGCTTTGCGCTTGGGCTTGCGCCGTTTGGACTTGGGCGTGACATGCAACTCCTCACGTCCGTAACGGGTTCGTGACTCATCGCGCTTGGGTTCCT
The DNA here is from genome assembly GCA_007120155.1 of Thioalkalivibrio sp. Lineage (GTDB taxonomy): Bacteria > Pseudomonadota > Gammaproteobacteria > Ectothiorhodospirales > Ectothiorhodospiraceae > Thioalkalivibrio_A. Next base: position 420 of record SKOF01000345.1, read on the forward strand.
GTCCGCCACGCCGCTTGCGTTCGGCTTCACGCTCGGCCGCCTGGCGAGCCACCTTGGCCTCGACCCGCGCCTGGGCTTCGGCCAGGGCACGTTCCTTTTCCTCGAGCTTGCGACGCTCTTCTTCCTCGGCTTCGCGACGCTTGCGTTCTTCTTCTTCGGCCTTTTCCCGCTCGGCCTCTTCCTGCTTGCGACGCTCGGCTTCTTCCTGGCGTCGCTCGGCTTCCTCGCGCTCTGCACGCTCGGCCTCTTCACGCGCTGCACGCGACTCTTCCAGCGCCTTGGCCGCCGCTTCGCGTTCGGGATCGGCACTTTCCTGTTCGGCAATGGTCCGGCGCTTGACGTAAGTTCGCTTCTTGCGGACCTCGACATTGACCGTGCGCGATGGGGCCGCACCACGACTACGCGGTCCACGACCCGCTCCGCCGGAAGGGACCTTGAGTTCGCTGACGGTCTTGCGCTTGAGCGTGACCTTGCGCGGACCGGAATTGTCCTCGATGACGCCCTTGCCATGACTTGTGCGCAAGTAGGACAAAAGCTTTTTCTTGTCCTCATTGGTCACCGCCGCCGACGGATCACTGGCTTCGATCCCGGCGTCCTTGAGCTGACTGATCAGGCGATCGACTTCAACGCCCAATACTTCAGCCAGTTGTTTAACGGTAACCTGCGACATAACTCAGAATTCCTTGCGACTATGGTCGATTCTATTACTCTTCAGTAAACCAGTGGGCGCGTGCCTTCATGATCAGCTCTGCGGCCACTTCAGGTTCCAGGCCCTTGACATCCTCGAGCTCGTCAACGGCACATTCGGCCAGGTCATCGCGGGTGCGAATGCCCTTTTCGGCCAAACGAAAGGCAAGCGACTCGTTCATGCCTTCCAGGTCCAGCAGATCCTGCTCCGGCCGGTGTTCGTCGAGCTGCTCTTCCGAGGCGATCATCTGGGTCAAGAGCGCATCACGGGCGCGCTGACGAAGCTCGGCAACCATGTTCTCGTCGAATTCCTCGACAGCCAGCAACTCGGATTCGGGCACGTAAGCCACTTCCTCGACATTGGTGAAACCTTCCTGGACCAGGATGCTGGCCAGTTCTTCGTCAACATCGAGCTTGGCCATGAACATTTCCAGCACCGAGCGTGACTCGGTCTCGCTCTTCTGTTCGGCTTCCTCGACGGTCATGACATTGAGCGTCCAGCCGGTCAGCTCGGCAGCCAGGCGCACGTTCTGCCCGCCCCGGCCGATGGCCTGTGACAGGTTTTCTTCATCAACGGCAATGTCCATACTGCCCGAGTCTTCATCAACAATGATCGAGCTGACCTCGGCCGGCGCCATCGCATTGATGACGAATTGGGCCGGGTTTTCATTCCACATGATGATGTCAATGCGCTCTCCAGCCAACTCGTTGGACACGGCCTGAACGCGCGAGCCACGCATACCCACGCAAGCCCCGATGGGGTCGGTGCGGGAATCGAGTGCGTGCACGGCGATCTTGGCGCGCCGACCGGGATCGCGCGCGGCACCCTTGATCTCGATCAGCTCCTGGCCGATTTCGGGGACTTCGAGCTTGAATAATTCAATCAGGAATTCGTTCATGCTGCGGCTGACAAAAAGCTGCGGGCCGCGTTGGTCGGGCCGGACCTCGTAGAGATAGCCGCGAATCCGGTCATGCATGTGCGGGCTTTCACCCGGAATGGTGTGGCGCGAGGGGATGAATGCCTTGGCATTTTCGCCCAGGTCAAGGACGATACCACCGCGCTCCATGCGCTCGATCTTGCCATGAACCATTTCACCGACCCGGTCCTTGTAAGCATCAACGACCTGCTCGCGTTCAGCCTGGCGAACCTTTTGGACGATGACCTGCTTGGCAGCCTGGGCGGCAATGCGCCCGAACTCCGGCGGTTCCATCGGTTCCTCGATATAATCGCCGACTTCGAGGCTTTCATCCGTCTCATGGGCCTCGGACAGGCGAATCTGGCGATCCTCGCTCTCGAATTCGATCTCTTCGGTGTCTTCATCGGGGAGCACTTCCCAGCGACGGAAAGCCTCGTAATCACCGGTCTTGCGATCGATGGACACGCGCACCTCGATATCCTCGGGATGACGCCGCTTGGCCGCCGAGGCCAGCGCGGCTTCGATCGCCTCGAAGATGATCTCTTTTTCCAGGCCCTTCTCGTTGGAGACGGCCTCGGCCACCTGCAGAATTTCCTTGCCCTTGCTCATCGCATTCTCAGTCCAGACTAGAATCCATTAAAAGTTGTTGTCGAGTTCAATGCCTTTCA
>SKOF01000399.1 GCA_007120155.1 Thioalkalivibrio sp.
AACCCGCCTGATGGCAATGTTGGCGGCGACCCCGCGCTTTCCGGCGGAGATGAAAACCATATCTTCCTTGATTTTTCGCTGGGGGCCTTTTATATGATGGATGACGAGCTATGGGCGGGCTTGTCGGTATCGCAGTTACGACAAGCCACCGGGCAAATCGGCGACCAGACGCAGTACAGCCTGCGGCGGCATATCTATGCCACCGGCGGCTATAACTTCCTGTTGCCCGCAAACCCAAGCTATGTCGTAAGCCCATCCGTGTTTGTCAAGACCGACCTCGCATCCGTTCAATTTGATGTAAATACCCTCGTAACATACAATAACCGCTTTTATACAGGCGTTAGTTATAGACCGCAAGACGCTGTGGTCATTATGCTTGGCGTCACACTGGACCAGATCAGCATCGGATATTCATACGACATCACGACATCCGCGCTGGGTTCAATGGGCAGAAGCTACGGCAGCCACGAGATTTTGCTGCAATATTGTTTCGATCTGGATTTTGATAGGATACAACAAATTCAGAGAAACATAAGATTTTTGTAATTTTGCAAACCAAAAACAACACCTTGCCAGTTTTGGCTTATATTAAAAAAAAGAATTGGCTATCAACAGATTCATATCTATGAAAAAACTATTGCTTATTTTGTTCGTTGCAGTGCTGTTCACTGCTTGTGGACTTGGAGGCGGGGACCGTGGACACCTTGTCGGTGTTCAGGACAGGCCATCATCAGTTTATGCTCCACCGCCAGGAATGGTCTTGATCCCAATGGGTAGTTTTGTAATGGGTCCGTCAGATCAGGACATAGCATATGCACATGATGCTACCTCCCGAAGAGTTTCAATGTCTGCCTTCTATATGGATGAAACAGAAATCACCAACAACCAGTACCGTCAGTTTGTGCACTGGGTCAGAGACTCCATTGCCCGCAAACGGCTTGCCATGGAGGCGATGGCCATCCCTGAACTGGAAATTTACGGCATCCTGGAAGACGACGAAGGCTTTCCTCTGGATGAGCCCATCATCATTTGGCCGGCACGCGAAGGCGGGCGGCCCCGGATCAATTGGGATGGCGAAGAAGAAAGGCAGATCCTGGAAGATATGTTTCTGCGCGAAGAGGAGCGCTTTTCACGCCGAAGGGAGATCGACTCGAGAAAGCTTGTCTACGTTTATCACGACATTGACCTGCAAAGGGCAGCCAGAGAACCTAACATACCGAGGCAAGACCTGGTAACCCGCAGCGAAACAGCAGTTTATCCCGACACCCTGGTGTGGATCCGTGATTTTACATACTCTTATAATGAACCGATGACGGAGATGTATTTCTGGCATCCTACTTATGACCATTATCCTGTTGTAGGCGTGACATGGGGCCAGGCGCGTGCCTTCAACGCCTGGCGCACAGAATATCTTAACAGATACCTTTCCAGCGAAGGCAACCCCTTCGCACATAAATTTGATCTGCCATCGGAGGCACAGTGGGAATATGCCGCCCGTGGAGGCAAGGAGCTGAGCCCCTACCCCTGGGGAGGCCCATATATCAGCGATTCAGAGTGCTGCTTCCAGGCCAACTTTAAACCACAACGTGGCAATTACACCTCAACCGGCGGCATGTATCCCATCATTGCAGGGCATTATCCACCAAATGATTATGGTTTGTATGATATGGCAGGCAACGTTTCAGAATGGACACGCACGGCTTACAACGAATCGTTTTACTACCTGATGCCTGACATGAACCCTGATTATACTTACAATGCCGCACCTGACGACCCGGTATCATTTAAACGAAAAGTGGTACGTGGTGGTTCGTGGAAAGACATTGGCTACTTCCTTCAGGTGAGCACCCGCTCCTACGAATACCAGGACACCGCACAGGCGTACCTCGGGTTTCGCAGCGTACAGACCTATCCGGGACGAGGAGCCGGTGAAGGCAGGCGAGGAGAATCAAATGTTTATTAAAGGCAATCAGACCACTAAATAAAATAATATAAAGATGAAATTTTCACAAAACAGAATTTGGAAGGTTTTTATGTCTCGGCTTTATGGATGGGGCGCCTCTCTGGTGATCATCGGAGCGTTGTTTAAGATCATGCACTGGCCTTTTGCCGACTATGCGCTGATCATCGGGATGGGTGTTGAGGCAGTCGTGTTTTTCTTTTCGGCTTTTGAACACGTCCCTGATGAGCCCGACTGGAAACTTGTATATCCTGAGCTGGCCGGCGGTGAGCCTTTTGCAAGGCCTGAAGGCCAACATGTAATCAGTGGTCCGCAAAATATCACCCTGTCGGCAAACCTTGACAAACTGATGGAAGAGGCCGACATTGGTCCGGAGCTGATCAACAAGCTCGGCCGTGGCCTGCGCAACCTCAGCGACAATGCCTCCAGGCTGGCCGACCTGTCGAATGCGACCATCGCTACCAACCAGTACATCCAGAATATGGAAACGGCATCCAAGTCGGTGCTGGAACTGAGCCAGTCATACAAAAACAAAGCAGAATACCTGAAGCAGGACCTGAGCTTGTCAGAAGAGTACAACTCTACACTGAAAAATGCAGTGAGCTCACTCAATGATATGAGCGATGTCTACAGGCAATCCTCAAGCAAGGCCAAAGAAAGCATTTATGCTTCAGAAGACCTGACCAAAAACCTGTCGGCACTCAACACCGCGTATGAGTTGCAGATGA
>SKOF01000441.1 GCA_007120155.1 Thioalkalivibrio sp.
ACCTGGGCGGTGAATTCGTCTAGTGATGCCAGGACTTGTTGGCGGCGCTTGCTTTTATCGGCACCGAAACGCAGTTCACCCCAGGTGATGACCGAGATGGCGGCGTCTCCGGGTTTGAGTTTGCGGAAGCGTTCGAGAACCTCTTTGGGCTGGTGGCGGGCGATATAGATGCAGATGTTGGTGTCGAGCAGGTAGCGGACTGTCATAGTGGCTCGCGATCCTGGGGAGGCAGGTCCTGGCGGCCTTCTTCGAAGAAATCGTCGCCTATGCCGGCCAGGGCGTCGAATGCCGCGGCCAGGTTGTTTCTGGGTGGACGCAGGACGATTTCGTCGCCGCGTCGGAATATCTCCAGTTCTTCGCAGTCGACCCGGAATTCCTTCGGCAGGCGAACGGCCTGGCTGTTTCCTGATTTGAAGACTCGGGTTTGGGGCATGAGGGGGTCCGGCTGGGGTGTGTATATATTGGATAGTATATACAGGTGGGGAGTTTGGTGCAAGGGAAAGTAAAGGGGTCAGGGGGAGGAGCGGCGCGGTGAGGTGTGGAGCTCGTGTTGGACACGGCAGAGTACCCGGGAGAGACTAGCTTTAAGTATCGGTATCTGAGTTTGGAGGGCTGTCAAAGCGATAGGGTGTGGCTTGAGCGGAACTTCGCTCATCAGCAAGGGCGAAGTTGAATCCTCAGGCCAGACAACTTGCTGGTCATTTCCCGATATCAGCAACAGAGCGCGGCAAATGTTCTGGCTGCCATAAATGTGTTCGCCTGCACTGTTGAGTATGGGCAGCTTGAGTGCGGGGTTTCCGGCGTAGGTGCTCCGATCCATGCTGATCAGGTCAAATATCGGCGTGAACTGGCACCTCACCCCAAGTTCCAGGGCAAAGATACGCACGAGTCGCGTGTAATGCGAACTTTGACGTCCGATGATCTCCGGCATTGCATGCATCGCTGACTCTGTCTCGGTCATCCATTCTATATTTCCTGAAGTTTGGAGCAAGCGAAACCGCGTGTTCCGGGTTCCAGGAAAACAGCGGAGGGGGCGAGGACCTTTGCGTGTTGCTGGAATTTGTTGGGGAAGGGCTTTTATACTTTCAGCATCCCCGTATTGATCCTGGAAGGTGCGTATGCTTTGGAGTTTCTGCTGTGGACTTTTGCTGGTGGCTGCATCATCGCTTGATGCTGCGACTCTGGTAAATGGTGACTTCTCCGTGGTCGACGACGGTGGACTGCCTGTGGGTTGGGAGATCAGTGCTGAAGGTTATGAGGTTTCGCTCGATAGTGACCGGCCGGGGTTGGAGCCGCATAGTTTGAGAGTTCATGGGCCTGAAGGTGTTCAGGGTGGAATTGTTGAACAAGTGATTGAGGCCGGCGATGTTCGCACTTCTCGCCATCGATTAACGGGGATGATTCGTACCGAAGGGATCGTCGTGAGTGCCACACTGGTCGCCATCGTCAATGACGAAGATGGCGCAACGCTGTTTTCTGATGACATGGTGGATCGTGTCGTGCGTGGTGATACGGACTGGGCCAGCTACCAGATCGACATTCCTGCCTTGCCGAGTGCCGAGTCAGTTACCGTCGCTGTCTTGGTGATTGGGCCCGGAACAGCCTGGTTTGATGATCTGGAGCTGGAAGCGGTTGCCGATAAGAATGGCACGCCTTCGGAAGAATGGCTCGACTATGTTGAACAGGCGGTCGACGTACTCGAAGACCGTTACGTGGCATCCGACCGTGTCGATTGGGAGGACTTGCGGGCGTTTGCGCGTGAATCGGCCAGCCATGCCGTGACGCAGAACGATGCACATTCCGTGGTGGCTGCGGTGATCGCGCGGCTCGATGATTCGCATGCCACGTTTGTTCGTCGACCTCCAGATATGGCAGAAAGTGAAGATCCGGAGTTGCCTGCCGTGCGGCCGGTCCGGGTCGTCGAGCGGAGTGATCGACTGCGTTTCGTTACCGCCCCCGGGATCGAGGGAGATCCGCTTTCAGAAGCCAGCACCGAGTATGTGGATGGCGCTCACGAAGCGATCGCAGCCGCTGATTCGGAGCAGGTGTGCGGCTGGATCGTGGACCTGCGTGAAAGTGGGGGAGGCACGATGTGGCCCGTGCTGGCCGCACTGGGGCCGATTCTCGGCACTGGGGAACTCGGATATTTCATTGCCAGGGACCCGGACGAAAAGGCGGTCTGGTTCTATCGTGATTCCAAGGCGGGGATGCAGATGGAGTCCGATGAGTTGGTGCGCGCAGGGTCGACAAAGGATGCTCCTGAATTGCATAACCCGCAGACACCCGTGGCGGTGCTGGTTTCGGAAGATACGGCAAGCGCCGGCGAGGCCGTGGCTGTCGCTTTCATCGGACGGGACCGCACGCGCCTTTTTGGACAACCCACTTTCGGCCATGCTTCGGTCAACGGGACAGTGCCCATGCCGGACGGCGCCATGCTCGTCTTTCCGGTTGCCTACGCGGTAGATCGCAATGGTGTTCGTCATTTCCCGGCCATCTCGCCAGATGTCGAGGTCGAGGAGGATCAGGTGGAGGTGACGGCTGAGGAGTGGTTGCTTGGGTTGGATGAGTGTGCTGATTGATCAGGAAAAGAACGGATTCAGGGGGTTCAGGGAAGACAAAGACGGGTTGAGGTCCCGGATAAAGTCCGGGATGACGCTGCGCGTCAGTTTACGGTTTCAGGTTTTAC
>SKOF01000243.1 GCA_007120155.1 Thioalkalivibrio sp.
AGGGCGAAGCCCTAAAATGACAGCGAAGCGTAATGACGCGCGTAGCGCATATGACAGCGAAGCGTAATGACAGGGCGAAGCCCGAAATGACAGCGAAGCATAATGACAGGGCGAAGCCCAAAATGACAACAAAACATATGACAATGAAAAACACAAACTTCCCCAAGCTGGCAAACATGACCGACGACGAAATCTTTGACCATTACGATGAGAAAATAAGCGAAGAAAACAGCCTGGACTTCATTTATAACCTGATGCAGGAGAAACCTGATACATCGATTAACCTGGCAGAAATGTTTGAAAGCACTGTGGAGTTTGCTGAGTCAAACATTGATGTCATTTTGGATTTTGCCGACAGAATGCAGAATTATAACCCGGAGAAATACAGCCAGGAGTATGAGTTTCTTGAGCTGAAGCTTATTAAGCATGCTTTTGATACAGATAACGAGAAGTTACTCAACCGCTGCCTGAAGATAATCACCAAAAACCCGGTGGCAGGGATTGAAACCATAACCATGAGCACCTTGTATCGTCTCATTTATTTCAGAAAGTACAACAAGGCGCTGGAATACAGTCATGATGTATGGAAGCCAATTGCTGAAAGTGACCAGCTTGTGGGTTATCCCGAATATCCTTTCCTGATGACGATCTATCTGAATGGTGCGGAGAAGGAGTACCTAAAGATGTCGCAAGGAGACACTTCTGGCTGGCAGGCTTTCAATGAGCGCATGAATACCCTTGGTTTTGATAACGAAAGGGAGCGAATTGATTCTGTCTTACAGGGATTAACCGGCGAGCTGGACAAGGAGCATATATTGAATGCCATAAAGAAAAAGTCAGGCTATGGCTTCATTGAACTGTCGTATCATTTTTTTCGGTTCATGAAAAGCAGGTATAATATTCCTTTCATGCATTCAAGCTTGCTTTTTGATTTTATAATGAAACGGTCTTTATTTGGTAAGGTCAAAGACATTGAAGGGTGGTTCTACATTCCATATTCTGTCCTTGACCATCATTTTGCAGAAAGTTTTGATGCTTTTTTACAGAGCAACATGATCGAGGTGAGCGGCAAGGTTTGGGGCTTGCACTATGTATATGAATTCCTGCGCGAAAACGACTTAATTTCAGATTCTTACTATCAAAAAATGCTTGAAAACCTGGCAGTGCTCAAGATGGAATATCTGAGGGTTGTTGCGCCAGAGGCATGGCAACTGAAATTTGTCCTGGATTGGCCAGAGAGCGAAGCGAATCTGCTGGATTTGCCAGGCGATGTGTTTGAAACTCACGGAATAATGCAACATGGTGAAGCGATCGCGATGTTAAAAAGCCGTTTCCCTGAAGTACGCGGGCAGGAGCGGGTTGAAAAAGAAATAATTAAAACTGCGAAAAAAAACAAAAACCATTTCCCCGAACCTATGTGGCCAACCGGCCAGGATTTTTCACCAGAAAACGCTCCGGTTAAGACAGGCCGGAACGAAGCCTGCCCTTGCGGAAGCGGTAAAAAATACAAAAAGTGCTGCCTGCCCAACCATGACTAACTATAGTCGCTGCCCAAAATGACAGCGAAGCGAAATGACGCGCGTAGCGCAAATGACAGGGCGAAGCCCTAAATGACAGCGAAGCGAAATGACGCGCGTAGCGCATATGACAAAAAACCCTATATTTGTAATAACATGAAAATCAAAATTTACAAACAAGTCATCATGCCGTGCAATCAACCAGCAATAACATAGAAGCTGCTCGTGCTTTTCAGAAGAAAAAACGACTGGCCAGCCAAGAAAAACTGGCGTTAAGACACCAGCGTGCGCTGAATGACTTTCAGCAAATTGTTGATATGATTGTGAATAAATACAAGCCAAAAAAGATTTATCAGTGGGGCTCCCTGCTCAACAAAGATCAGTTTTCTGAAATATCTGACATTGACATTGCCGTTGAGGGCATGCCGGACGCACAGTCATACTTCAATATGCTCGCTGATGCTGAAAAGCTTACATCCTTTCCATTAGATATTGTGGAAATGGAAAGCATACACGAACTTCATAAAAACATGATTATCCAGAAAGGGGTGCTGGTATATGAAAGAAACTAACGCAAACATCGCCGTGCTGATAGCCCAGGCTGAAAACACGCTACATATCCTCCGGGAAAACCGTGATTTTTACAACCAGTTCAAGGATAATGAATTCGTTGTATTGGGTAAAACAACTGCATCTGCCATGGTGCTATCCCAGGTGATCGTGGATTTTTATACCTGCCTGGAAACATTTTTTTTCAGGGTATCACAAGAGTTTGAGAACAGGATCAGTAAAGATCAGTGGCACAAAGAGTTGCTTCAAAAAATGGCCTTGAATATCCCGGGTATTCGCGACCGGGTCATTTCTGAAACAACAAAGAACCAGCTGTCAGAAATTTTGCTGTTCCGGCATTTTAGACGCTATTATTTTAATTTTGATTACGACTGGGAAAAACTTGACCTTATAGAAAGCAAATACCGCCAGGTCTATTTACCATTAAGAAGCGAAATACTAGCATTTATCGAATTCTTAAGACCTTTGCAGGAACCATCCTGAACCCATTTTGCGCTGCACGCGTCGTTTTGCGCTAGCGCGCGTCATTTTGCGCTAACGCGCGTCATTTGCGCTAACGCGCGTCATTAATAGTCATTAATGTCAGCGAAGCGTA
>SKOF01000034.1 GCA_007120155.1 Thioalkalivibrio sp.
CCTTGCTGCTGCAGCATCTATTTCTGCATAATTTTCCCTTCCATCCCAGGTGAGTTCAACCTCACCAGCTTCAACAACGATGGCTCCTATGATTGTTTCATCAAGATGTGTATCGATAATGTCTTCATCTTCAGGATCATCCCAAATGAATTCTTCAGCTTCTATTGGTGTAAAGTCATCACCTTCGTGAAATTTTATGCCCAGCTTAATGGCATAGTAATCACCTCCTGAAAGAGTGAATGCAATATCAACCACCCGTTCTTCCTCCCCTGTTCTTTGAGATACATCAATATTCTCAATTGATCCAGGTCCCTGTGCATAGGTCCAGCCCGTAAGGAGCAATAAAACAGAAAACAGCAAATATGATTTCATTTCTTATGTGTTTTGGTTATTAGAAGGATTGTTTAAAGGGGATTTCCACCAACAAAACCGCCATTGCCTATTTCTCTTCAACAGCACGTCGACGCCTGACGGTGTAAAACACAATAAAACCGGCAGATAATACCAAAGCAAGAATAGATAGCGGCACCAATGGGGAGCCAAATTGAAACGGCTCGGAAGTGCCTGTAATAACCTCAGCCCGGGAGGTAAAGGAAATCAACAGGGCAATGAGTGTAAAAAGGAAAGCTTTCATAATGCTGTTTTTTATTTATACGAGAAACAAACCACATATGCAAACATACAAAATATTTTCAAAAACACCCGCTATTTGCAAGTGCTTTCAAGTTTACTGATGACAATACGCCTTTGTGCCCCTATTCATCTTCAGTGCGCACGATATCCCTGACGCAACGCACACTCATAACAACTGCACGTAGGCCTAAGCTTTTCATGCCGGTATTATCGAAAGAGTCAAACAATAGGTAAACAGCATTGCCACCATCCACCGAGGAACTCCATATTCTGCCGCCCGTAATGCTGAGCTGGCCATTTGAGTGACGGCGATAGCCGCCAACGGGCCACTTCAGGTCACTGGCAAAGGCACCTTCATCATTTGCAGGATCCCAGTTCTCGAGCTCTGCATCAAGTTCATCCTCTGTGGGCACACGCCAGCCGGGAGGGCAAGGGTTGTTGATGCCATCAACGCTCTGCCACAAATTGTTATTCTGCGGATCACGCCAATCATGCGGAGAAGTGTTATTAGTTATGAAGTCGCTGTGTCCTGGCACATCTTCTTCTATGCTTAACGTAGAGGTAGTGGGTGTAACATTTGGTGGTGACTCTGTCCAGTCTACTACCTGGTGCCCATCGTCTCCACGACCCCATTGAAACAGGTCACCGTATAACCCTGTGTCTGTGTTTCCCGTTGCCGACGACGGATCAAAAGGCAAAGGATCTGCCCCCAGGTTACGGTCCATCCAGCAGAGGCCGTTGCGCCACACTGTGCCATAGGTGACTTCTTCACCGTTGTAGGTAAATGTAACCGAAGCATTTTCTCCACATACCTGTGTTGCTGTTAGTTCTAAAACAGTGTTTTCGTGATACCGGTCAGGAAAGCTTATTCCTCCATCTCAGGTAAAAGAATGGATTCCCGGTTCAACATTTGTATGGTTAACGTCAATGTCGGCATTACTGATAGGCAAAAAACCCTCCCCATCACCAAAGTTAACCTCAGCTGAAATTTCACAGGGTCCATCTGGCCCTGAAAACTCATAATCGACAATAGTGATTCCCGTGCCGGCCTCGCTGTCTACAATGGTTACCGTTAGCGTACCAACATCCGCAAATACGCCGGACACTAAAAACATTATTAGGAAAAATGGAATAATTTGTTTCATGGCATAATAGGTCTTTGTTTGTAATGATTGGAATGTTGCATGTGCTGAATGGTGTCAGCATCAAACCCCGGCCTTCTTTCCTGCCCGCATCTGATGCCGGATTAAAAAACCAAGGATCAGCAATATGGCCAAACCAATCGCCATCCCCGACAAAGGAACTGGTGAAGTAGTGTCAAACGTAAATGGGGGAGTTGATACGCCTGAAATCTGGGTAACGGCTCCAACGGAGAAAAACAGGAGCATGACAATGCCCGAGAGGACTCGTACAAGGTGCTTCATGGGTAGAAGGTTTTTAATTAGACATGCAAATGATTAATAACCTGACAGGTAGCTTTGGAAGCTAAATCCTTTGACAATAGGCATTTGGGGTAATTGTTCGTTATGTTGATCTGATTTCCAATTTTCCTGTGAAAGGCATGGTTTAACAGCATACAAATATGGTAAATCTTTATATATATACCCAAACCTTATGCAAAGGAAGTTTTTGGTCCATTTGCTGCTGCGCTAAGACAGGTGGATAAAAATAATGTCCAGCACACATGAAATCTTGCTTAATCAGCGTGGACTTTGCGTTGATGGGTGATGATCAGCGGATAATAACCAGCAAAACCAACATTGACAATGCCAGGGGCAGTCGATTTGCAGCGTGTATGGTTAGTCGTGTTTGAGTCGCCTTTATTTTCAGGGTGTTCCGTATATGGCTGCGAACCCTTCGAGCTTCAAGCTTCCGGCTTCGAGCTTATAAACACCTGGTGCCTTTGCATTTTTCGGTTGCATCATTTACCACGCATACGCCATGGGTGCTTCGCCGCCGGGGCCTGGAAATATCTCATCCAGTTTTTTAAGCACTTCGTCATCGAGCTGAATGCTTGCGGCCCGAACCGCACTTTCGAG
>SKOF01000563.1 GCA_007120155.1 Thioalkalivibrio sp.
GTAACCTGCAACGCCGGATGACCGTGCAGGTCCCTGCCGAGCGCATCGAGCAGGAGGTGGACCGTCGCCTGAAGTCCCTGATGAAGCGCGTGCGCATCGACGGCTTCCGTCCGGGGAAGGTGCCCCTCAAGGTGGTGCAGCAGCGCTACGGAGCGGGTGTCTTCCAGGAGGTGGTGGGCGAGGTGGTCCAGAGCACTTACCAGGAGGCCATCGCCCAGGAACAACTGCAGCCGGCGGGCGGGCCGAGCATTGAGCCCAAGGTCATGGAGCAGGGCAAGGGCCTGGAATACATTGCAACCTTCGAGGTCTTTCCGAAGGTGGAACCGGCCGATCTGAGCCAGGTGGCCGTGGAGCGGCCCAAGGTGACGATCACCGACGAGGATGTGGACAAGGTGATCGAGACCCTGCGCCGTCAGCACAAGACCTTTGTGGCGGTGGATCGTCCGGCCCGCGACGGGGACCAGGTGGTCGTGGACTTCGAGGGCAGCCTGGACGGCGAGCCCTTCGAGGGGGGCAAGGCCGAGGCCGCGCCGGTGGAACTGGGCGCCGGTCAGATGCTGGCGGCCTTCGAGGAGCAGTTGGCGGGCCTTCGCCCCGGAGAGGAAAAGACCCTGGATGTGCCTTTCCCGGAGGACTATCCCACCGGGCACCTGGCCGGCAAGACCGCCCAGTTCGCCATCAAGGTGCACGAGGTCAAGGAACCCTCGCTGCCGGCGGTGGATGAAGACTTCGCCAAGGCGTTCGGGATCGAGGAAGGGGGCGTGGAGAAGCTTCGCGAGGAAGTCCGCGCCAACATGGAGCGGGAGGTGGAACAATCCGTGAAGAACCGCGTCAAGGGTCAGGTCATGGACGCCATCTACAAGGCGCATGACCTGGAATTGCCCGAGGCCCTGATCAAGGACGAGATCGGGCGCTTGCGCGAGCAGGCGGCGGCCCGGTTTGGCGGACAGGTCCAGGGGCAGAATTTACCCGACGAGCTGTTCACTGAGGAGGCCCGGCGCCGGGTGTCCCTGGGGCTGATCATACGCGAACTGGTCAGCGCCAACGACCTGAGCGTGGACCCCGACAAGGTGCAGGCCGCCCTGGAGACGATGGCCGCCGGATACGAGGAACCGAAGCAGGTGGTAGACTATTATCGCACCAATCCCCAGGCCATGAGCGGCCTGGAAGCCATGGTGCTTGAGGAGCAGGTGGTGGACTGGGTCGTGGCCCAGGGTTCGGTCACCGAAAAACCCATGAGTTTCGACGAATTGATGAACCCCCAGAAGGAGGGTCAGTCCGAATGAATATGCACGGTTCCGACAGCCGCGGCGCGCTGGACACCCGGGCGCTCAACCTGGTGCCCATGGTGGTCGAGCAGACCGCCCGTGGCGAGCGTGCCTACGACATCTATTCCCGGCTGCTCAAGGAGCGCGTGGTGTTCGCCGTGGGGCCCGTGGAGGATTACATGGCCAACGTCATCGTTGCCCAGCTCCTGTTCCTGGAGTCCGAGAATCCGGACAAGGACATCAGCCTCTACATCAACTCCCCCGGCGGCGCGGTGACCGCGGGCATGGCCATCTATGACACCATGCAGTTCGTCAAGCCGGATGTCTCGACCCTGTGTATCGGCCAGGCGGCCAGCATGGGCGCGGTGCTGCTGGCCGGCGGTGCCCACGGCAAGCGATTCTGCCTGCCCCATTCCCGGGTCATGATCCACCAGCCCCTGGGGGGCTTCCAGGGGCAGGCCACCGACATCGACATCCATGCGCGGGAGATCCTCAAGATCCGCGAGGAACTCAACCGCATCCTGGCGCATCACACGGGCCAGACGGTGGAGCGCATCGAGGAGGATACGGACCGCGATCGTTTCCTCAATCCCGTCGAGGCAGTGGAGTACGGGCTGATCGATCAGGTCCTCTCCAGCAGGGACGTGGCGCAGCCGCCGCAATCCTAGTGTCGTGTCCCGCAAGTATCGTGCATTTCAGCGTGGCTGTGCCGCTGCGCTGATGTGGATCACGGAATCAGGAAAACCCTGTCTTTTCACGGCTTGCATCCTGGCTGGAAAAGTAGCAAGGTGAAATCGGAGAAAAGAGAGGCCCGCCGATGAGTGACAACAAGTCCAAAGACACCGACAGCGGCAAGCTGTTGTACTGTTCTTTCTGCGGCAAAAGCCAGCACGAGGTTCGCAAGCTCATCGCCGGACCGTCCGTGTTCATCTGCGACGAGTGCGTCGAACTGTGCAATGACATCATCCGCGAGGAGATGCAGGAGCAGGGCGCATCCGTCGGCGAGAAGCTCCCCAAGCCCCACGAGATCAAGCAGATCCTGGACGAGTACGTAATCGGCCAGGAACGCGCCAAGAAGATCCTGGCGGTGGCGGTGTACAACCACTACAAGCGCCTGGAGGCCCGCGGGTCCAAGGACGACGTGGAACTGGCCAAGAGCAATATCCTGCTCATCGGCCCCACCGGCTCCGGCAAGACCCTGCTCGCGGAGACCCTGGCGCGCCTGCTCAACGTGCCGTTCACCATCGCCGATGCCACCACGCTGACCGAGGCGGGCTACGTGGGCGAGGACGTGGAGAACATCCTCTTGAAACTCATCCAGGCTGCGGACTACGATATCGATCGCGCCGAAAAGGGGATCATCTACATCGACGAAATCGACAAGGTCGCCCGGAAGTCGGAGAA
>SKOF01000416.1 GCA_007120155.1 Thioalkalivibrio sp.
CGGGAAATGAAGGAAACCTGGTCCCGGGCCCGGATCGCGGCAGGCCAGGCCGGGGCCGAACTGCTGCTCACGGGCATTCTGCCCACCCTGCGCCCCGAGCACCTGTGCCTGGCCAACATGTCCAGCATGAAGCGTTACCGCGCCCTGAACGAACAGGTGTTGCGTTCACGGGAGGGACGCTCCCTGAAGCTGGACATCGTCGGCCGGGAGCACCTGCATCACGAACATCGTGACGTGATGCTGGAAGCGGCCACCACGTCATTCCAGATCCACCTCCAGACACCGATTTCCGTGGCCCACAAGGTCTACAACGCCTCCATACTGGCCAGCGCGCCGGTGGTGGCGCTGTCGGCCAACTCGCCCTACCTGTTCGGCCGGGACCTGTGGGACGAAACCCGCATCCCCGTGTTCGAACAATCGGTGGAGGTGGGCGGTTACCATGATGCCGCCCGGGGGCCGCTGCGCCGGGTGAGTTTCGGTTCGGGATTCGCGCGGGAGTCCATCCTGGAATGTTTCCAGGAGAACCTGGAACACTTTCCCCCGCTGCTGCCCATCCGCTTCGACGACCCCCCCGAGCATTTCAGCCACCTGCGCCTGCACAACGGCACCATCTGGCGCTGGAACCGCCCGCTGATCGGCTTCGACGGCCACGGCCGCCCCCATATCCGCATCGAACACCGCGTGGTGCCGGCCGGCCCCACCCTGGCGGACAGCATCGCCACCGCCGCCTTCTACTACGGACTGGTCGAGGAACTGGTGAACGCCCGGGGCGGGCCTGACGAGGTGATGGATTTTCCCCGGGCCAGGGACAATTTCTACGAGGCGGCACGCCTGGGACTGGACGCCCAGGTGGAATGGCCCGCCGGGGAACGTCGGGCGGTGCGGGACCTGATCCTGGACACACTGCTGCCCGCGGCCGGAGCGGGTCTGCTCCGGCTGGGACTGGACGAGACCGATGCGGGCCATTATCTGGGCATCATCGAGGCGCGAGTGAGGCTGGCGCGAACGGGCGCCGCCTGGGCGCGGCAGTTCATGGCGGCACATGATCGGGATGAACGGGCGCTGGTGGATGCCTACCTGTCACACCAGCTCACCGACATCCCGGTGCACGAGTGGCCCGTGGAGGACAGTCGATGCTGAGGGAATGGGATCACCTGCCCGAGGGCTTTCTCTCCGCACGCCCAGGGGATCTGGAGGGGCTGCTGGGCGGCCCGAGCCTGATCCATCTGCCCGGCCGGCGGCCGGAACCTCTGTTTGTCTCGGTCCTGCTGCACGGCAACGAACCGGCCGGCCTCAAGGCGATCCAGGCGCTGCTGCGGGACCCGCCGCCCGGCGGCCTGCCCCGCAGCCTGTCCCTGTTCGTGGGTAACGTCAGCGCCGCCCGGGCGGGGGCGCGCCGCCTGGACGGTCAGCCGGACTACAACCGGGTCTGGCCGGGCGGCGACGGCGGCGACACCCCGGAGCACCGGCTCATGGCCCGCGTGACGGAACGCATGCGTGAACTCGCGCCGTTCGCCAGCGTGGACGTGCACAACAACACGGGCCTCAACCCCCACTACGCATGCATCAACCGCCTGGAGAACCGGTTTTTGCAACTGGCCACGCTGTTCGGCCGCACCGTGGTCTATTTCATCCGGCCACGGGGCGTGCAGTCCCTGGCCTTCGCGGAGTTCTGTCCCGCCGTGACCCTGGAATGCGGCAAGGCCGGGGATGCCCACGGCGTGGAGCATGCCCGGGATTTCCTCACGGCCTGCCTGCAGCTGGCGGAGATTCCGTCTCAGCCGGTTGCACACCATGACATGGACCTGTTCCATACCGTTGCGGTGGTGAAAGTGCCCGAAACCGTGTCCTTCAGCTTTTCGCCAGGTGCCGAAGACCTGGTCTTCGACCCCGACCTGGACCGCATGAACTTCCGTGAACTGCCCGCCGGCACGGCACTGGCCAGCGTACGCCCCGGCAGTCCGGTGCTCATCGAGGCGCGCAGCGAAACCGGCGAGGACGTGACCGCCGAGTACTTCGCCGTGCACCAGGACCGCCTGGTCCTGCGCCGGCCCATGATGCCCTCGATGCTGACCCTGGACGAACGCGTGGTGCGCCAGGACTGCCTGTGCTACCTGATGGAGAGAATGGGGATGAAGTGAGAAGGGTGAATTGGGAAGTGGGAACTGGGAAATGGAACGGCCTTCACTTCCCACTTCCCAATTCACCCTTCTCGCTTCCCCGATCTCAGTAGTTGGAAGAATGAAGGATGAATACGGCGGCTAATCCGTAGGATGGGTCAAGCGCAGCGGACCCATGCGGTCACCCAAGTGACAGACTCCCAGCAACACACTCTTGCGGGGAAGCATCCTGGATCCGGCAACTCGTTTGCAGGGACCGATCCAAAAGGCCCGGGTCTTATTCATCCTTCATCCGTGTCTTCAACCCGCCACCCCGCCCAGATGGGACGCCGGTTCACGCCCGCCCCGAGTTCGATGAGCCAGTCGGCGATGACGGCATTGGAATTGTGACGCAGAGTATAGGGTTTCGGATGGGCCACGAAGCTCAGGTCCACCTCGGGGGACTCAAGGACCAGACCCGTTTCAAACCACGCGTCCAGCTGCACGCGCAGGGTCTCCGCCCGCACCGATTCCACGCTGAGCGCATGGATCTCCTGCACGTGCACCCGCAC
>SKOF01000269.1 GCA_007120155.1 Thioalkalivibrio sp.
GAATCTTGCAAGGACGCCAGGCACGTCAAGGAACCCGACAGTTGCGTAGGTTGGGGTGAGCAGCGCGAACCCCAACAACATTGGCCAGGATCAGGCGCCGCATGTTGGGGTTCGTTCCTCACCCCAACCTACCTGATCTCCGGGTTCCTTGACGTGCCTGGCGTCCTTGCGAGAGAAGGGCTCCTTCGTTGTTTCTCCTTCGTGGCTCTCACGAACATCCTGTTCCCGGCACGACAGCGCGTCGCCGGCGGCGGTACGGGCTTCCCGGTGAGCAGGGGTTTGCGGTATCTACTCCCGCACAGCCAGGGCCACGGTGTATTCCCGGCCCTGCTTGAGCTTGTCGTAATTGCCGAACACGTCCTTGAACCCCCGCTCGATGAAGCGGCGCAGTCCGGTAATGGTCACCACATACAGGCGGCCGCCGGGGTGCAGATGCTCGAAGGCATCGTGCAGGTAGAGGTGGAGCAGTTCCTTGCCCACCTTGGCCGGCAGGTTGGAAGCCACCACGTTGAAGCGGCGGTCCCCCACCGCGCTGAAGCCGTTGCTCAGAAACGCTTCGGCATTGTGGATGCCATTGAGCCGGGCGTTCCGGGCGCTGTAGTCCACCGCCACGAAATCCTTGTCCACCAGGCAGGTGCGACCACGGGGCGCCAGGCGTGCGAGGACCAGCCCGATGGGCCCGTAGCCGCATCCCAGGTCCAGGCAGTCATCGGCCTCGTCCACGTGCACATGATCCAGCAGCAGGCGCGTGCCCCCGTCGATGCCCCGCGGCGAGAACAGACCCCAGGTGCTGTGAAAGGTGAGCCGGTACCCGCACAGGGTGTCGCTGAAGACAATGTCCTCACGCAGGCCGGCAATGTAGTCACTGCGAAGCATAAAGGATGATTCAAGATTCAAAGTTCAAGATTCAAGGTGGGATGCGCCCCGGCACCGCTCCCCTTTGAATCTTGAATCTTGAATCTTGAATTGCCTCTATCAGAGTGCATCGAAGATTGCCTCCGCTTCGGCGATCACCCGTTCCAGATCATCCCCCAGTACGCAGAAATGCCCCATCTTGCGGCCGGGGCGGGCCTCGGCCTTGCCATAGAGGTGCAGCTTGGCCGCGGGGTGTCGGAACAGGGCGGACCAGTCCGGCTCGCCGCCGGCCCAAAGGTCCCCCAGCAGGTTGACCATCACCACCGGCGAAAGAAGGCGGGTGTCGCCGAAGGGCAATCCACAGACGGCGCGTACCTGCTGCTCGAACTGCGAGGTGACGCAGGCGTCCAGTGTGAAGTGGCCGCTGTTGTGGGGGCGGGGGGCGATCTCGTTGACCAGCAGTTCACCCGCCGTGGTGACAAAAAACTCCACCGCCATCAGCCCGACGTAATCCATGGCCTCCGCAAGGCACATGGCCGCCTGGCGGGCCGTCTCCACCATCTCATCCGAAGCCCGCGCCGGCACGATGCTCATGTGCAGAATGCCGCCCCGGTGGACGTTCTCCGCCACCGGATAGCTCTCGCTGGAGCCGTCCACGCCTCGGGACATCACCACGGAGATCTCCATGGCCAGATCCACCCGGCGTTCCAGTACACAGGGCACGCTCCCGAGGTCCGCGAAGGCGCGCCGGGCCGCCTCGGGCGAATCCACCGGGATCTGGCCCTTGCCGTCGTAGCCCAGGGCGGCACGCTTGAGGATGGCGGGCGCCCCCACCTGCGCAAACGCGTCGTCCACCTCAACCGCCTCGCCCACCACCCGGAAAGGCGCGGTGGGCAAACCCACGGACTGGATAAAGGTCTTCTCCCGCCCGCGATCCTGGGTGCGCAGCAGGCACGCGGCGGACGGACGCACCGGCAGGCTTTGCGCCAGCGTCTCCAGCGTGTCAGCCGGAATGTTCTCGAACTCGGTGGTCACGGCCGCGCAATGGCCGGCAATCTGCTTCAGGGCCCAGGCATCGCCGTAGGCGGCATGCAGGTGCTCGTCCGCCATGCGCCCGGCAGGGCTGCCAGTATCGGGGTCCAGCACCAGCACCCGGTACCCCAGGGTGCGTGCAGCCACGGTAAACATACGGCCCAGCTGGCCACCCCCCAGCATGCCGAGTGTCTCGCCGGGGAGGATCACGGCGCCGGGGGCAGCTGCATGGCAAGCACCTGCTCAGAAAGCTCGCGGCGGTACTCGGCCAGCCGGGCCACCAGTTCAGGATCGTGCCCGGCCAGCATCGAGACCGCGAACAGGCCCGCGTTGGCGGCGCCCGACTCGCCGATGGCGAAGGTCGCCACCGGGATGCCCTTGGGCATCTGCACAATGGATAGCAGGGAATCCTGCCCCTGAAGGTGCCGCGACGGCACCGGCACCCCCAGCACGGGCAGCGTGGTCTTGGAAGCCAGCATCCCGGGCAGATGTGCCGCACCCCCGGCACCGGCGATGATGCATTTCAACCCCCGACCCCGGGCGCCCTCGGCATACTCGAACAGCAGATCCGGGGTGCGGTGGGCCGAGACCACCCGCGCCTCATAGGGCACGCCAAAGGCCTTCAACTGGTCCACGGCATGGGCCATGACCGGCCAGTCGCTCTGACTGCCCATGACGACGCCGACAATGGGGGATTCATTGGACATGTGCGGTTTTGCGGCAGAGTGAAGGATCGCTAAGGATAACCCATTGAATTGCGAAGTGGGAATTGAGAATCGGGAGGAAGAACCGGGGATGCAGGCAATCCCGCACCGGCCGATTCCGGCATCACCCCCCGGTTGCCACTTCCCAATTGCCCCCTCCACCTTCACAATCAAATGTACACACGCAACTGCCGCCGATAGAGCCGAATGTCCGAGCCCCTGTTTGAAAGCCACCTTGCATCCCTGCCCCTCGTCCATCGGGGCAAGGTGCGTGACCTGTATGCGGTGGGAGACCATCACCTTCTGATCGTCACCACGGACCGGATCTCCGCCTTCGACGTGATCCTGCCCACACCCATTCCGGGCAAGGGCGAGGTACTGACCCGCATCTCCGAGTTCTGGTTCAGGAAGCTGGAGTCCATCGTGCCCAATCAGCTGGCGGATATGGGCCTTGCCGAGGCCGTGCCCGACACCGCCGAACGCGCCCCACTGGAAGGACGCAGTCTGGTGGTGAAGCGCCTGAAGGCACTGCCCATTGAGGCCGTGGTGCGGGGTTACCTGATCGGGTCCGGCTGGAAGGACTATCAGGCCACCGGCCGGGTCTGCGGTCTGCCTTTGCCGGAAGGGCTTCAGATGGCCGACCGGTTGCCCGAGCCCATCTACACCCCGGCCACCAAGGCGGCGGTGGGCGAGCATGACGAGAACGTGGACTTCGACTATACCGCCGAGCTGGTCGGCCCGGAGCTGGCCGCCCAGGTGCGTCAGACGGCGCTGTCCCTCTACAGCACGGCGGCGGCCCATGCCCTTGAACGGGGCATCATCATCGCCGACACCAAGTTCGAGTTCGGCCTGGACGACGAGGGTGAACTGCACCTGATCGACGAGGCCCTGACCCCCGACTCATCCCGGTTCTGGCCCGCGGACACCTACCGCCCAGGCATCAGCCCGCCCTCCTTCGACAAACAATTCGTGCGCGATTATCTCGAGACCCTCGACTGGGACAAGAAGGCCCCGGGCCCGGAACTGCCGCCGGAGGTGGTGCAGAAGACCGCCGAGAAGTACCGCGAGGCCCTGCAGCGGCTGACTGGGTAGAGGCAATTCAAGATTCAAGATTCAAGATTCAACGGGGATGCATCGTAGAATGGCCACGTGGAGCGATACACCGAAGCGCCTGTACCTTTCCCTTGAATCTTGAATATTGAATCTTGAATGGCTCTTGAGGGTTTCTTCATCACCGGAACGGACACCGGCGTCGGCAAGACGGTGGTGGCCTGCGCGCTGATACGCGCCCTGCGCGAGGCCGGACATGCGGTCATTCCACGCAAGCCGGTGGAGTCCGGCTGCAAGGTCCTCGACGGCCGTCTCTTCCCCGCCGACGGCACCGCCCTCCGGGATGCGGCCGCTCCCCCGGCCCTCGACCTGGACCGGGTCACCCCCCATCGCTACCCGCACGCCCTCGCCCCGGACCGGGCCGCGCGCCTGGCCGGTGAGACACTTTCCGTGGAAGCGCTGCATCAGGCCTGTGTCGCGGCGCTGGCAGAGGACGCGACGCTGGTGGTGGAGGGCGCCGGCGGCTTCTACTCGCCCCTGGCCGAAGACGGCCTCAATGCCGACCTGGCCCGGGCCCTGGACCTGCCCGTGATCCTGGTGGCACCGGACCGGCTGGGGGTGATCAACCATGTGCTGCTCAGCGCCGAGGCGATGGGTAGCCGGGGGCTTGAACTGGCGCTGGTGGTGCTCAATGCGGTGGACACGCCACAACCCGAGGGCATGGACAACCGGACAGATCTCGCCAGGCATCTGCGTTGCCCGCTTCTGAGCTTTCCTCGGGTGGACGGCCATGGAGAAGGCGCGAAGGTGATTGTCCCATGGCTCGCCACACGCCGTTGAGCGATCGGTCACCGGCGGTTCGGCCCGGGGTCGGCCCTTTCGGAAACCCATTCATGGGCCGCAGGCGCTCTCAAGCCCGGCCGCCGGTCTGTTGACCTGCCTTGCCACTTGAGACTTGAGACTGATCCCTGCCTCACCCAGCCACGCGCCGCCAGTACCGCTCGCTCCAGTAGTACAGCACCGTGGTGTCTCGGGTCGGATAAGTATCTGCATAATCAATGCCCCGGGCAGGCATCTCGACATTGTCCCGCGCGGGATCCAGGGGACGCCAGGTACTGTCGCGGTGTTCGCCTACCGGGCGGCGCCCCATGCCCTCATGACGTCGTTCGGCAACCCCGAACTGCACGAAGTTCTGCTGCGCGCGCTCGAGTGAAACGCTGTTGGGCCCGCCGGGCATAAGCGGGAAACGCAGCTGCACCAGGTTGTCCTCCCAGCAGCAGATGGGGCAGCGATGGTGGCTGCCGGGCTGCATGTCGAACACCCGGTAGCCGCATACCGGACAGGGAAACCTCGCTTCACCGACCTTGATCATGGTTGTCAGTTGTCAGTTGTCAGTTGTCAGTTGTCAGTTGTCAGTTGTCAGTTGTCAGTTGTCAGTTGTCAGTTGTCAGTTGTCAGTTGTCAGGAGCGTAATCGGCCCTGGAGGCATGTCAACGGGTTTTTACAACGGACCACTGACAACTGACAACTGACAAAAAAGGCACAAGGGCGAACCCCTGTGCCTTTCAGCGCGACCGGTGCGGGGCGCGTGCCCCGCACGGTTGCAGGTCTTTAGTTGACCTTCGGATCCAGCTCGCCGCTCTTGTATCGGGCGGTCATCTCCTCGAGGGAGAGGGGCTTGATCTTGGAGGCCATGCCGGCGCAGCCGAAGGCCTCGTAGCGGGCCTTGCAGATATCCTTCATGGCCACGGTGGAGGCCTTGAGGAACTTGCGCGGGTCGAACTCCTTGGGGTTCTCCGCCAGGAACTTGCGGATGGCGCCGGTGGAGGCCATGCGCAGGTCGGTGTCGATGTTGACCTTGCGCACACCGTGCTTGATGCCTTCCTGGATTTCCTCGACCGGCACGCCGTAGGTCTGCCCCATGTCGCCGCCGTACGTGTTGATGATCTCCAGCCAGTCCTGGGGCACGGAAGAGGAACCGTGCATCACCAGATGGGTGTTGGGGATGCGTGCATGGATCTCCTTGATGCGCTGGATGGCCAGGATGTCGCCGGTGGGCGGGCGGGTGAACTTGTAGGCGCCATGGGACGTGCCGATGGCAATCGCCAGAGCGTCCACGCTGGTCTGCTTGACGAAGTCCGCGGCCTCGTCCGGATCCGTGAGCAGCTGGGAGTGATCCAGCTTGCCTTCAGCGCCGGAGCCATCCTCTTCCCCGGCCATGCCCGTCTCCAGACTGCCCAGGCAACCCAGCTCGCCTTCCACGGAAACACCCAGGGCGTGGGCCATCTCGGAAACCTTGCGGGTCACATCGACGTTGTACTCATAGGTGGACGGCGTCTTCATGTCCGCCATCAGGGAGCCGTCCATCATCACCGAGGTGAAACCGGATTGGATGGAACGGAAGCACACGGCGGGTTCGGCGCCGTGATCCTGGTGCAGCACGATGGGGATGTGCGGGTACTGCTCCACGGCGGCAATGATCAGGTGGCGCAGGAAAGGCTCTCCGGCATACTTTCGGGCGCCTGCGGAGGCTTGGATGATCACCGGGGAGTCCACCTCGTCGGCGGCCTGCATGACCGCATGCACCTGTTCCATGTTGTTGGCGTTGTATGCGGGCATGCCATAGCCGTGTTCGGCGGCATGATCCAGCAGCTGTCTCAGAGATATCAGGGCCATACAGACCTCCTATGTGTGACGTTTTGCGATTGTGTCCGAATCGGTATCAGGTGTTCGATTATAGACGCAGATTCCGCGGGCCGGACCTCGAGGAAATCCCCTCAGGCACCGTATTCCAGCAGCTCCCCCACCCGCACGATCTTCATGGCATTGGTGCCGCCCATGGCACCGGCCAGGTCTCCCTTGGTGATGATCACGAGGTCTCCCTCCTTGACGATCCCTTCGCTGATCAGCAGCTCCACCACCTGGCGGTTGGTTTCCGCATGGCTGGACTGCACTGCCTCGAAGGCGACGGGGTAGACGCCCCGGTAGAGGGTCAGTTTTCTACGCGTGTGCTGGTGGCGCGTCAAGCCGTAAATGGGGATGCCGGAACTGATGCGTGACATCCACAGCGCCGTCGAACCGGACTCGGTGAGCGCAGCAATGGCACGCACGTCAAGATGGTTCGCGGTATACATGGTGGCCATGGCGATGGCCTCGTCCACCCGCTCGAAGCGGCTGTCCATACGATGATGGGAGACACGTGCGCTGCGCTGGCGTTCGGCCGCCTCACAGATGCGCCCCATGGCGGCCACAACCTTGACCGGATAACGACCGGTGGCCGTCTCTCCCGACAGCATCACCGCATCGGTGCCGTCGAGCACCGCGTTGGCCACGTCGAAGACCTCGGCGCGGGTAGGGATCTGATTAAGGATCATGGACTCCATCATCTGGGTGGCGGTGATCACCACCCGGTTGAGGGAGCGGGCACGATTGATGAGGGTCTTCTGCACGCCCGGCAACTCGGCATCGCCGATCTCCACTCCCAGGTCACCGCGCGCAATCATGATGGCATCCGCGGCCATGATGATCTCCTCGATGGCCTCAAGCGCCTCGGAACGTTCGATCTTGGCGCATATGGCTCCGTGGCCGCCGGCCTCGCGCAGCAGATCCCGGGCCAGGTGAACGTCATCGGCGGAACGGGGGAACGACACCGCCAGATAATCCACCCTCAGTTCCGCGGCCAGGCGGATATCCTCGCGGTCCTTGTCGGTGATTGCCGGTGCCGACAGACCGCCGCCCATGCGGTTGATGCCCTTGTTGTTGGACAGCGTGCCGCCCACCGTGACACGGGTGTGAATGACACCGCCCTCGACCCGTTCCACGTCGAGGACCACGCGCCCGTCGTCCAGGAGCAGCGTGTCACCGGCATACACATCGTCAGGCAGTTCCTTGTAGGTCAGCCCCACCCGCTCCCGGTCGCCCGCATCCTCGCCCAGGGCCGCATCGAGCACGAACGTGTCGCCCTCGTTGAGTTCCACCTCCCCTTCGGCGAATCGGGCAATGCGGATCTTGGGACCCTGCAGATCCCCCAGCACGCCCACCACGCGGCCCGCGGCTTCCGCGGCCTTGCGCAGCGTCTCCACGCGGCGCCGGTGCTCCTCGGCCTTGCCGTGGGAGAAGTTGATGCGCGCCACGTCCATTCCGGCGGCCACCAGCTTCTCGAGCACTCCCGGTCCATCGGTCGCCGGACCCAGGGTGGCTACGATCTTCGTTCTTCTCATAAGACAGTTCCCGGCTCGCCCGTCCAGTGACAGCGGCCGGGCGGTCGCCCGGCCGGTTCCCGCGAACAGGCGTCAGCCCTTGGCACGCGCCTCCAGCATGGCCACGGCAGGCAGCTGCTTGCCTTCCAGGAATTCCAGGAATGCCCCGCCGCCGGTGGAGATGTAGGAGATGCGCGAAGCCAGACCGTACTTGTCGATGGCCGCCAGGGTGTCGCCGCCACCGGCGATGGAGAAGGCGTCACTGTCGGCGATGGCCTCACCGAGCGCCCTGGTTCCGGCCGCGAACTGGTCGAACTCGAACACGCCCACGGGCCCGTTCCAGACGATGGTGCCGGCCTGTCTCAGCAGGTCCGCGTAGGAGGCGGCGGTGTCCGGACCCACATCAAAGATCATGTCGTCGTCGGCCACGTCGGCCACGGCCTTGGTCTCGGCCGGAGTCGACTCGGAGAACGCCTTGCCCGTTACCACGTCGGTGGGCACGGGGATGTCGCCGCCTTTCTCCTTCGCGGCCGTCATGAGGCGCTTCGCCTCGTCCACCAGATCCGCCTCGTACAGGGACTTGCCCACCGGATGACCCTGGGCGGCGATGAAGGTGTTGGCGATGCCGCCGCCCACGATGAGCTGGTCCACCACACCGGAGAGGGATTCCAGCACCGTGAGCTTGGTGGAGACCTTGGATCCGCCCACGATGGCCACCAGCGGCCGCCTCGGGTTGCCCAGGGCCTTGCCAAGTGCCTCCAGCTCGGCAGCCAGAAGCGGGCCGGCACAAGCCGTGGGCGCGAACTGCCCGGCACCGTGCGTGGATGCCTGGGCCCGGTGGGCGGTGCCGAAGGCATCCATCACATAGACGTCGCACAGCGCCGCGTACTTGCGCGACAGGGTCTCATCGTTCTTCTTCTCGCCCTTGTTGAAGCGCACGTTCTCGAGCATGACCACCTCGCCCTCGGCCACGTCCACGCCGTCGAGGTAGTCACGCACCAGGCGCACTTCACCGCCCAGCAGGCCGGAGAGATGATCGGCCACGGGCTTGAGGGAATTTTCCTCGCTGAACACACCCTCTTCCGGGCGGCCCAGATGAGACATGAGCATCACCTTCGCGCCCGCCTTCATGGCGTGCTTGATGGTAGGCAAGCTCGCGCGAATGCGGGCATCCGAGGTGACCTTGCCGTCCTTGACGGGCACATTCAGATCTTCGCGGATGAGCACCCGCTTTCCGGCCAGATCCAGGTCGGTCATCTTGATGACGGACATGTTTATCTCCGTAAGGGGTAAGGGGTAAGGCGTGAGGCGCAAGGAAGCGGGGGGGTGGCATCACCCCTCACACTTCACGCCTCACACCTCACGCATGACTTACTTGCCGATATGCTCCACCACGCGGAGCATATTGCAGGTGTAGCCATACTCGTTGTCGTACCAGGCCACCACCTTCACGAAGGTGGGATCCAGCGCGATACCGGCCTCGGCATCAAAGATCGACGGCATGTTCTGACCGCGGAAGTCGGTGGACACCACCTTCTCGTCGGTATAGGCCAGCACACCCTTCAGGGGACCGCTCTCGGAGGCCGCCTTCATGGCCTTGCAGATATCCTCGTAGGAGGCTTCCTTGTTCAGCTCCACGGTCAGGTCCACCACGGACACATCGGAGGTGGGCACACGGAAGGCCATGCCGGTCAGCTTGCCGTTGAGCTCGGGCAGCACCTTGCCCACGGCCTTGGCGGCGCCCGTGGAGGACGGGATGATGTTCTCCAGGATACCACGGCCACCGCGCCAGTCCTTGGCGGAGGGACCGTCCACGGTCTTCTGGGTGGCGGTGGCGGCGTGCACGGTGCTCATCAGGCCGCGCTTGATGCCGAAGCTGTCGTTCAGCACCTTGGCCACCGGGGCCAGGGCGTTGGTGGTGCAGGAGGCGGCGGAGATGATGGCCTGGCCCTTGTAACTGTCGTGGTTCACGCCGTAGACGAACATGGGAGTGGCATCCTTGGAGGGTGCGGACATCACCACCTTCTTGGCACCGGCCTCGATGTGCTTGCCGGCCACGTCCTCGGAGAGGAAGAAACCGGTGGATTCGATCACCACCTCGGCACCGGCCTCGCCCCACTTCAGGTTGGCGGGATCACGCTCGGCGGTCAGGCGGATCTTCTTGCCGTTCACCACCAGGTTGCTGCCCTCGACGGCGATGTCTCCGTTGAAGCGGCCGTGCACGGAGTCGTACTTGAGCATGTAGGCAAGGTAATCGGGATCCAGCAGGTCGTTGATGGCAACCACCTCGATCTCGGGGAATTCCTTGCTGATGGCGCGGAAGGCCATGCGGCCGATACGGCCGAAACCGTTAATACCGACTTTGATCGTCATGTCTCACTCTCCCTACTTTGCGTAGTGTGTTAAGAAACTCCGGGGCGCCCGTTCACGACC